>NZ_JBEPFC010000037.1:0-50653 GCF_040301705.1 Streptomyces sp. NPDC000151
CGGCGCCCGAAGCGGCGCGGCCGCGCGGTCGCGACGGTCGTCGTCCTCGCGGTGCTCGCCGGCGGCGGCTACCTCGCCTACGACCGCTTCGGCCCCGCGCCGGACTACGAAGGCGCGGGCACCGGCAGCGTGCAGGTGGAGATCCCGGACGGCTCGCCGGTGCTGCAGATGGGGCTGCTCCTCAAGAAGGAGGGCGTCGTCAAGAGCGCCGACGCGTTCACCGCCGCGGTCACCGAGAACGCCAAGGCCAAGGGCGGGCTCCAGCCGGGCGTCTACACGCTGCGCAAGGAAATGTCGGCGGCCTCGGCCGTGGAGCTGATGCTCAGCCCGAAGAGCCGCAACAACCTGACGATCCCCGAGGGCTCGCGCGCCGTCACGGTCTACGCGCGCATCGACAAGAAGCTCGGGCTGAAGACCGGTACGACCAAGGGCGTCGCCGCGAGCGAGGCGAAGAATCTCGGCCTGCCGTCCTGGGCGGACGACGACCCCGACATAAAGGACCCGCTGGAAGGCTTCCTGTACCCCTCGACGTACGAGGTGAACAAGAAGATGAAACCGGCGGCCGTGCTCAAGCAGATGGTCGAGCGGGCCAAGCAGAATTACGCCCGCTACGACCTGGCGGGACAGGCGAAGAAACTCGGTCTGGATTCGCCGCTGGACCTCATCACGGTCGCCAGCCTCACCCAGGCCGAGGGCACCTCGCACGACGATTTCCGCAAGATGGCCGAGGTCGTCTACAACCGCCTGGATCCGGGCAATTCCCAGACCTACGGCAAGCTCGAATTCGACTCGACGTACAACTACATCAAGAACCAGAGCGAACTCGACATTCCGATCAGCGCCATCAAGAACTACGACAACCCCTACAACACGTACTACTACAAGGGGCTGCCGCCGGGGCCGATCGGCAATCCGGGCGAGGACGCGCTGAAGGCGTCGCTCAACCCGACCGACGAGGGCTGGTACTACTTCGTCGCCATCAACGGGAAGACGTCGTTCGCCAAGACCTACGCCGAGCACGAAAAGCTCGTCGAGGAATTCAACAAGACCCGCTAGAACCAAGACCCGCTAGAACGCTGAGGACGGATCGGTGTCGGCAACCCACCACAAGGCGGCGGTCCTCGGATCGCCCATCGCCCACTCGCTCTCGCCGGTGCTGCACCGCGCCGCGTACGACGAACTGGGCCTGAACGGCCGGGAGTACGGCCGCTTCGAGATCGACGAGGCGGCCCTGCCCGGCTTCCTGGCGGGGCTGGACGACGCCGAGTGGGCGGGCCTGTCGCTCACCATGCCGCTCAAGCGCGCGGTCATCCCGCTGCTGGACGGCATCAGCGAGACCGCCGCCTCCGTCGAGGCGGTCAACACCGTGGTCTTCACCGAGGACGGCCGCCGCATCGGCGACAACACCGACATCCCCGGCATCCAGGAAGCGCTGCGCGAGCGCGGCGTGACCACCGTCGAGCACGCCGCGATCCTCGGCGCCGGCGCCACCGCCTCCTCGGCGCTGGCCGCGCTCGCCCGCGTCTGCACCGGCGAGGTGACCGTGTACGTGCGCAGCCAGGCGCGCGCCGACGAGATGCGCGGCTGGGGCGAGCGGCTGGGCGTCGCCGTGCGCACCGCCCTCTGGGACGCCGCCGCGAGCGCCTTCGCGGCGCCCCTGGTGATCGCCACCACTCCGGCCGGGACCACGGACGCGCTGGCCGGCGCGGTGCCCGAGCGCCCCGGCACGCTCTTCGACGTGCTGTACGAGCCGTGGCCCACCGCGCTCGCCGCCGCCTGGTCGGCGCGCGGCGGCGCCGTTGTCGGCGGCCTGGACCTCCTGGTCCACCAGGCGGTGCTGCAGGTCGAGCAGATGACCGGCTGCGAGCGGGCCCCGCTGGCCGCGATGCGCAAGGCGGGCGAGGCGGCGCTGGCGGCCCGCTGACCGCCGCGTACGCGGTCGTCGGCCGGGGCCCTGACACGGGGGCGGCGGTCCGCTCCCTGGACTGGCCGCCGGCCGCCGCGCCGGACGTGGGAGGATCAGGGGAAGACCGTACGCGCAGTACACGAGGAGCACCGTTGAGCAGGTTGCGCTGGCTGACGGCGGGGGAGTCGCACGGCCCCGCACTGGTGGCGACGCTGGAGGGCCTTCCGGCCGGCGTCCCCGTGACCACGGAGATGGTGGCGGACGCCCTGGCCCGTCGCCGGCTCGGTTATGGCCGCGGTGCCCGGATGAAGTTCGAGCGTGACGAGGTGACCTTCCTCGGTGGCGTGCGGCATGGCCTGTCGCTGGGTTCGCCCATCGCGATCATGGTGGGGAACACCGAGTGGCCCAAGTGGGAAAAGGTCATGGCGGCCGACCCGGTGGACGAGGCGGAGCTGGCCGAGCTGGCCCGCAACGCGCCGCTGACCCGGCCCCGGCCCGGCCATGCGGACCTCGCGGGGATGCAGAAGTACGGCTTCGATGAGGCCCGCCCGATCCTGGAGCGCGCCTCGGCGCGTGAGACCGCGGCCCGGGTGGCGCTGGGCGCGGTGGCCCGCTCCTACCTCAAGGAGACGGCCGGCATCGAGATCGTCAGCCACGTCGTCGAGCTGGCCGCGGCCAAGGCCCCGTACGGCGTGTACCCCAAGCCCTCCGATGTGGAGAAGCTGGACGCGGACCCGGTGCGCTGCCTGGACGAAGAGGCTTCCAAGGCGATGGTCGCGGAGATCGACCAGGCGCACAAGGACGGCGACACGCTCGGCGGCGTGGTGGAGGTGCTGGCATACGGCGTGCCGGTGGGCCTCGGTAGCCATGTGCACTGGGATCGCCGCCTGGACTCCCGCCTGGCGGGTGCCCTGATGGGCATCCAGGCGATCAAGGGGGTCGAGGTCGGCGACGGCTTCGACCTGGCCCGGGTGCCCGGTTCCAAGGCGCACGACGAGATCGTCGCCACCGACGACGGCATCAAGCGGACCTCCGGCCGCGCCGGTGGCACCGAGGGCGGCCTCACGACCGGCGAACTCCTGCGCGTCCGGGCCGCGATGAAGCCGATCGCCACCGTGCCGCGCGCCCTGGCCACCATCGATGTGGCCACCGGCGAAGCGGCGCAAGCCCACCACCAGCGCTCGGACGTGTGCGCGGTGCCGGCTGCCGGCATCGTGGCCGAGGCCATGGTGGCGCTGACCCTGGCCGACGCCGTGGCGGAGAAGTTCGGCGGCGACAGCGTGCCCGAGACCCGCCGGAACGTCGAGTCCTTCCTCGAGAACCTGGCGATCCGGTGAGCGGTCCGGCCGTCGTCCTCGTCGGCCCCATGGGAGTGGGGAAGACCACGACCGGAGTGGCGCTCGCCGAGCGCCTGGGCACCACCTTCCGGGACACCGACGCGGACATCGTCGCCGGTGCTGGCAAGCCGATCGCCGAGATCTTCATCGACGAGGGCGAGCCGCACTTCCGCGAGCTGGAGCGGCAGGCCGTACGCGCCGCGGTGACCGAGCACGCCGGAGTACTGGCGCTCGGCGGCGGCGCGATCCTGGACGACTCGACCCGTGAGCTGCTGGCCGGCCTGCCCGTCGTCTTCCTGGAGATGGGCGTGGCCGAGGCGGTCAAGCGGGTCGGCCTGGACGCGCCGCGCCCGCTGCTGGCCGTCAACCCCCGGCAGCGCTGGCGCGAGCTGATGGCCGAGCGCCGCCCGCTGTACATGGAGGTGTCCCGCGCCGTGGTCTCCACGGAGGGCCGTACCCCCGAGGACGTCGCCGAGGCCGTCCTCGACGCATTGGAGCTGAGGAAAGCATGACCGACGCACCCATCCGCATCCAGGTCGGCGGCTCGGCCGGTACGGACCCGTACGAGGTCCTCGTCGGCCGGCAGCTGCTCGGCGAGCTCCCGGGCCTGATCGGCAAGCAGGCCAAGCGCGTCGCCGTGCTGCACCCGGAGGCGCTGGCCGCCACCGGTGAGGCGCTCCGCGAAGACCTGGCGGGCCAGGGCTACGAGGCGATCGCCATCCAGCTGCCGAACGCCGAGGAGGCCAAGACGGCCGAGGTCGCGGCGTACTGCTGGAAGGCGCTGGGCCAGACCGGCTTCACGCGGACCGACGTCATCGTGGGCGTCGGCGGTGGCGCCACCACCGACCTGGCAGGCTTCGTGGCGGCCACCTGGCTGCGCGGGGTGCGCTGGATCGCCGTACCGACGACCGTACTGGGCATGGTCGACGCGGCCGTGGGCGGCAAGACGGGCATCAACACCGCCGAGGGCAAGAACCTCGTCGGCGCCTTCCACCCGCCGGCCGGCGTGCTGTGCGACCTCGCCTCGCTCGACTCCCTCCCGGTCCACGACTACGTCTCGGGACTGGCCGAGGTCATCAAGGCGGGCTTCATCGCCGACCCGGCCATCCTGGAGCTCATCGAGGGCGACCCGGAGGGCGCGAAGCGCCCCGACGGCCCGCACACCGCCGAGCTGATCGAGCGCGCCATCCGCGTCAAGGCCGAGGTGGTCTCCGGCGACCTCAAGGAGGCGGGCCGCCGGGAGATCCTGAATTACGGGCACACCCTGGCGCACGCCATCGAGAAGAACGAGCGGTACAACTGGCGCCACGGCGCGGCCGTTTCGGTCGGCATGGTCTTCGCCGCCGAGCTCGGCCGGATCGCCGGACGGCTGGACGACGCGACCGCCGACCGGCACCGTGCGGTACTCGGCGCGGTCGGCCTGCCGCTGACCTACCGGGGCGACCAGTGGCCCAAGCTGCTGGAGACCATGAAGGTCGACAAGAAGTCCCGCGGTGACCTGCTGCGCTTCATCGTCCTGGACGGCCTGGCCAAGCCGACCGTGATGGAGGGCCCCGACCCGGCCATGCTCCTCGCGGCGCACGCCGAGATCGCCGCCTGACACCACCAGGCACCTCCCGCCGCCCCCGGCCGATCCCACAACTACGGCCGGGGGCGGTACCTTTCGGTAAAGCCCGGGTCCGACGACCCGCCACCTCACCCCACGAGACGGAGAGCCACCGGATGCAGCACCCAGGGGGGGTTCCGCTGCCACCGCCTCATCTGCCGGGCAGCGCAGGGACCTGGACCGACCCCCAGGCCCGCTCCATACCCTCCGGGCCGCACCGGCCCCCGGCACCGGCCGCGCCGCCGCAGGGAGCGCCCACGGGCCCGCCGCCGCCTCCGCAGGGCGCCCCGACCGGCCCGCCGCCGCCTCCGCAGGGTGCGCCCGCCGGCTGGGCCGGTACGCAGCAGACGCCGCGTCCGGAGTCCACGGGCCACATCCGGCTGCCCGACGGCAATCCCGTCGCGCTGCCGACCCCGCCGCCCGGCACGGTCCCCGACGCCGCGCACACCGCCGTCGCGGTGCTGCTCATCGGCCCGGCGGGCGCGGGCAAGACCAGCGTCGCCCGGCACTGGGCCGACCTCCGCCGGGTGCCCACCGCGCACATCAGCCTGGACGACGTACGCGAATGGGTGCGGGCCGGATTCGCCGACCCCCAGCAGGGCTGGAACGACCACTCCGAGGCGCAGTACCGTCTCGCGCGCCGCACCTGCGGCTTCGCCGCGCGCAACTTCCTCGCCAACGGCATCTCCTGCATCCTCGACGACGCCGTCTTCCCCGACCGCCCGGTCGTCGGCCTCGGCGGCTGGAAGCGGCACGTGGGCCCCGGCCTGCTGCCCGTCGTGCTGCTCCCCGGCCTGGAGATCGTCCTGGAGCGGAACTCCCAGCGCAGCGGCAACCGGCGGCTGACCGACGAGGAGGTCGCCCGCATCCACGGCCGGATGGCCGGCTGGTACAGCTCGGGGCTGCCGATCATCGACAACTCCAGCCACGACGTGGCGACCACGGCCCGGATGCTCGACGAGGTCGTGGCCCGCAGCATCGCCAGCCCGCCGGCCTGGTGAGTGCCCGCGCCCGGCCGGCCGCGAAACCCCCACAGACGCGCTCAAAGGGCGCGAGGCCCCGCGCACCCGTACGCTCGGTACATGCCAGACATGTACGCAACCCGACGCGCCCGGTTGCGTGACCGCTACGCAGCGGTCGGCACCGGCGCGGGCGCGACCGACACCGCCGCGGCACTCGTTTCGAGCCCCGCCAACATCCGCTACCTCACCGGCTGCGCCCCGCGCGGCGCGGCCCTGCTGCTGCACGACGGCGGCGACACGCTGCTGTGCCCCAGCGCGCCCACCGGCGACCCGTCGGAGGGCAGACCCGCCGAGGACCTCCGGGTGAGCCTGCTGCCCGCGCACACCGGCGACCCGGCCGTCGCCGCCGCCGACCTCGCCGCCAAGTCCGGTGCCACGGCGCTCGCCGTGGAGGAGCACCACCTCACCGTGGCCCGCCACCGCGCGCTGCGCTCCGTCGCACCGGACCTGTGCCTGGAGAACCTCGGCTGCGCCGTGGAGGCGCAGCGCCTGGTCAAGGACCAGGACGAGATCGCCTGTCTGCGGATCGCGGCCGAGATCACCGATCAGGCGCTCGGCGAGCTGCTCGAATCGATCCTCGTGGGCCGCACCGAACGTCATCTCGCGCTGGAGCTGGAGCGCCGGCTCGTCGACCACGGCGCGGACGGCCCGGCCTTCCCGACCTCCGTCGCCACCGGCCCGCACTCCGGCCGCCCCGGCCATCTGCCCACCGACCGCCGGGTCGAGGAGGGCGATTTTCTCACCGTGAGCCTGGGCGCCGACTACCGCGGATACCGTTGCGAGATCGGCCGTACGTTCGTCATCGGCACCACGCCCGCCGACTGGCAGATCGAGCTGTACGACCTCGTCTTCGCAGCCCAGCGGGCCGGCCGGGAGGCGCTGGCACCCGGCGTCGAGTGCCGCGAAGTGGACCGCGCGGCCCGCCAGGTGCTGGCCTCCGGAGGTCACGAAGAGGGGCTCGGACCGTGGACCGGACACGGCGTCGGGCTCGAAATCGCCGAGGACCCTCAGCTGTCACCTGCGGCCATGGGTAAACTGGACGCTTGCGTGCCGGTCACCGTCGATCCTGGGGTACACCTCCCGGGCCGCGGCGGTGTCCGGATCGACGACACACTCGTCGTCCGCCCCGAGGCGGACGGCGGGCCAGAGCTACTCACGATCACGACCAAGGAGCTGCTCGCCCTCTGAGCCTTGACGGGCTCGGAGCGTGCGTCTTCCGGGTCCCCACCACCTGCAGTCCAGGAGATACCGCAACCGTGGCATCCACGAACGACCTCAAGAACGGCATGGTGCTCAAGCTCGACGGGGGCCAGCTGTGGTCCGTTGTCGAGTTCCAGCACGTCAAGCCCGGCAAGGGCCCGGCCTTCGTCCGCACCAAGCTGAAGAACGTGCTCTCCGGCAAGGTGGTGGACAAGACCTTCAACGCCGGCGTGAAGGTCGAGACGGCCACCGTCGACAAGCGCGGGATGCAGTTCTCGTACATGGACGGCGAGTACTTCGTCTTCATGGACATGGACACCTTCGACCAGCTGCACATCGACCGGAAGACCGTCGGTGACGCCGCGAACTACCTCATCGAGGGCTTCGAGGCGGTCGTGGCGCAGCACGAGGGCTCGGTGCTCTACGTCGAGCTGCCCGCCGCGGTCGAGCTCTCCATCAAGGAGACCGAGCCGGGCGTCCAGGGCGACCGCTCCACCGGCGGCACCAAGCCCGCCACGCTGGAGACCGACCACGTCATCCAGGTCCCGCTCTTCATCACCACGGGTGAGAAGATCAAGGTCGACACCCGCTCCGGCGAGTACCTCGGTCGGGTGAACAGCTAACCGTGGCTGCCCGTAACAAGGCCCGTAAGCGCGCCTTCCAGATCCTCTTCGAGGCCGACCAGCGCGGCGCCGACGTGCAGACCGTGCTCGCGGACTGGATGCGGCACGCCCGGACCGACACCCGGCAGCCCCCGGTCAACGAGTACACCCTCGAACTGGTCGAGGGGTACGCGGACCACGTCGAGCGCATCGACGAGCTGATCTCCACCTACGCCGTCGACTGGACTCTCGACCGGATGCCGGTCGTCGACCGCAACATCCTGCGGCTCGGCGCCTACGAGCTGATCTGGGTGGACGCGACCCCGGACGCGGTCGCGATCGACGAGGCCGTGCAGCTGGCCAAGGAGTTCTCCACCGACGATTCGCCGTCCTTCGTGAACGGCATGCTCGGCCGCCTGAAGGACCTCAAGCCGAGCCTGCGCCGGTCCTGACGGCCCCGCCGGGCCCCGCGCGCATCCACGCATCCACCGGGCCCGGAGACGGAAGACGGTTCCACCGCTTCCGCCTCCGGGCCCGGTGCCGTTTTCCGGGGCTCGGACGCGGGCTTCCTGAGCCGCCGCCCGGGGCTCCGGACCGCGCCCGCTTCCCGCTCACCGCCCGTGAGCGTGCGCCCCGAACGCGCGGGCGCGGTGCGCCCGTAGTGCTCCGCCCCGCGACGGCGTACGCCGCCTGAGGCGCCGCCAGGGCCGCCTGCGGACTGCGGGCGGTAACTGCCCGGCCGGGCCCGCGCCCGCGCCGCGCACCGGGTGCACAGACGCCTCGGGGCGGGAGCCGTGTCGGCTCCCGCCCCGAGGCGTTTCGTTTCTGCTGTGGGCCCGCCGGGCTCAGAGGTCCTCGTGCTGGACCGCGCGGCGCGCGTCGGCGTCCAGGACGCCCCAGCTGATCAGCTGCTCGGTGAGGACCGAGGGGGACTGGTCGTAGATGACCGCGAGCGTGCGCAGGTCGTCCTGGCGGATCGAGAGGACCTTGCCGTTGTAGTCGCCGCGCTGGCTCTGGATCGTCGCGGCATACCGCTGCAGCGGGCCGGCCTTCTCCTGCGGGACGTGGGCGAGCCGCTCCAGGTCCAGCACCAGCTTCGGCGGCGGCTCGGCGGCGCCGCCCGGGGTCGTGCCCGGAAGGAGCTCCTGGACCGGCACGCCGTAGAAGTCGGCCAGCTCGGCGAGGCGCTGCACGGTCACGGCACGGTCGCCGCGCTCGTACGAACCCACCACCACGGCCTTCCAGCGGCCCTGGGACTTCTCCTCGACACCGTGGAGGGAGAGGCCCTGCTGGGTGCGGATGGCGCGGAGCTTGGCCCCGAGCTGTTTAGCGTATTCGCTGGACATAAAGCTCCCCAGACAACTGTGTCGATATGCGGCTCCGCCGCGGACTGGTAACTCACTGTGAGGTTACGCAGCGTAATTTGGCTTCGTCAAGCCGAATGAGGCATACCGCTGACCGGCAGGGGTGCTTACGGCCGATGCGGGGGCTCCTGGTACCGTGAATGCGGTAAATCCGACGTCCTTTAAGGTCCGTCCCGTGAGGCGGAGAAGGAGGTCCGTTTCGTATGGACGCAACACCCGCGACTCCGGCGCGCCCCGTTCTGGAAGGCCCGGACATCGCGCGCATGCTGACCCGCATCGCCCACGAGATCGTGGAGCGCGCCAAGGGCGCCGAGGACGTGGTCCTGCTCGGCATCCCCACCCGCGGCGTCTTCCTCGCCCGGCGGCTCGCCGCCAAGCTCGAAGAGATCACCGGCCGCGCGGTCCCCGTCGGCTCGCTCGACATCACGATGTACCGCGACGACCTGCGCCTGGGACCGGCCCGCACGCTCGCGCGCACCGACATCCCCGGTGACGGCATCGAAGGCCGCGTGGTCCTCCTCGTCGACGACGTGCTCTTCTCCGGCCGCACGATCCGCGCCGCGCTGGACGCGCTGAACGACATCGGCCGGCCGCGCGCCGTACAGCTCGCGGTCCTCGTCGACCGGGGCCACCGCGAACTGCCGATCCGCGCCGACTACGTCGGCAAGAACCTCCCCACGTCGCTGCGGGAGACGGTCAAGGTCCAGCTCGCCGAGGAGGACGGCCGGGACGCCGTGCTGCTCGGCGTGAAGACCGACAGGCCGGCTCCGACCGCCCGGGCCGCCGAGCGCTAGGCCCTCCCGTACGCCCCGGGTGTGCCCGGGTGCGTACCCATGCCCGCTCGACGGACATTCCCGTACACCTGCCTCACTCACGGAGAAACCGGATGAAGCGTCACCTCATCTCGGCCGCCGATCTCTCACGCGACGACGCCGTCCTGATCCTCGACACCGCCGAGGAGATGGCCCGGGTCGCCGACCGGCCGATCAAGAAGCTCCCCACCCTGCGGGGGCGCACCGTCGTCAACCTCTTCTTCGAGGACTCCACCCGCACCCGCATCTCCTTCGAGGCCGCCGCCAAGCGGCTCTCCGCCGACGTCATCAACTTCTCCGCCAAGGGCTCGTCCGTCTCCAAGGGCGAGTCGCTGAAGGACACTGCGCTGACCCTGGAGGCGATGGGCGCCGACGCCGTCGTCATACGGCACCACGACTCCGGCGCGCCGCACCGCCTGGCCACCTCCGGCTGGATCGGCGGCTCGGTGATCAACGCAGGCGACGGCACCCACGAGCACCCCACCCAGGCCCTCCTGGACGCCTTCACGATGCGCCGCCGGCTGGCCGGCGGCGAGGGCGACCTGAACGGCCGCCGCATCACGATCGTCGGCGACATCCTGCACAGCCGCGTCGCCCGCTCCAACGTCCATCTGCTGACGACGCTGGGCGCCGAGGTCACGCTCGTCGCGCCGCCCACGCTCGTCCCGGTGGGCGTCGAGCGCTGGCCCTGCGAGGTCTCGTACGACCTGGACGCCGTGCTCGCCAAGTCCGACGCGGTCATGATGCTGCGCGTCCAGCGGGAGCGGATGAACGCCGCCTTCTTCCCGACCGAGCGCGAGTACGCCCGCCGGTACGGCCTGGACGGCGACCGGATGGCCCGGATGCCCGAGCACGCCGTCGTCATGCACCCGGGTCCGATGAACCGCGGCATGGAGATCACCGCCGAGGTCGCCGACTCGCCGCGCTGCACCGCCGTGGAACAGGTCACCAACGGTGTCAGCATCCGTATGGCGGTCATGTACCTGCTTCTGGGCGGCAATGAGCCGGCCCTCTCGACCAGCCCCACCAGCACCACCGGCACTCGCACCGAGGAGAACAACTGATCATGGGCAAGACTCTTATCCGCGGTGCGAAGATCCTCGGTGGCGAGCCCCAGGACGTCCTGATCGACGGCGAGACCATCGCCGAGGTCGGCCAGAACCTGCAGGCCGAGGGCGCCGAGGTGATCGAGGCGGCCGGCCGGATCCTGCTGCCGGGCCTGGTCGACCTCCACACCCACCTGCGCGAGCCGGGCCGCGAGGACTCCGAGACGGTCCTGACCGGTACGAAGGCCGCCGCGGTCGGCGGGTACACCTCCGTGCACGCCATGGCGAACACCTTCCCGGTCGCCGACACCGCCGGCGTCGTCGAGCAGGTCTGGCGGCTCGGCAAGGAGTCCGGCTACTGCGACGTGCAGCCCGTCGGCGCCGTCACGGTCGGCCTGGAGGGCAAGAAGCTCGCCGAGCTGGGCGCCATGCACGACTCCGCGGCCAACGTCCGGGTCTTCTCCGACGACGGCAAGTGCGTCGACGACGCGGTGATCATGCGCCGCGCCCTGGAGTACGTGAAGGCGTTCGACGGCGTCGTCGCCCAGCACGCCCAGGAGCCGCGGCTGACCGAGGGCGCCCAGATGAACGAGGGCATCGTCTCCGCCGAGCTGGGCCTGGGCGGCTGGCCGGCCGTCGCCGAGGAGTCGATCATCGCCCGCGACGTGCTGCTCGCCGACCACGTCGGCTCCCGCGTGCACATCTGCCACCTCTCCACCGCCGGCTCCGTCGAGATCGTCCGCTGGGCCAAGTCCCGCGGCATCGACGTCACCGCCGAGGTCACCCCGCACCACCTCCTCCTCACCGACGAGCTGGTGCGCACGTACAACCCCGTCTACAAGGTCAACCCGCCGCTGCGCACCGAGCGCGACGTCATGGCGCTCCGCGAGGCGCTGGCCGACGGCACCATCGACTGCGTGGCCACCGACCACGCCCCGCACCCGCACGAGGACAAGGACTGCGAGTGGGGCGCGGCGGCCATGGGCATGGTCGGCCTGGAGACCGCCCTGTCCGTGATCCAGCACACGATGGTCGACACCGGCCTGCTGGACTGGGCGCAGGTCGCCGACCGGATGTCGTTCCGGCCCGCGGGCATCGGCCGCCTCGAAGGCCAGGGCCGCCCCGTCTCGGCCGGTGAGCCCGCCAACCTCACCCTGGTCGATTCCGCTTACCGTGGAGCTGTGGACCCCGCAGGGTTCGCCTCCCGCAGCCGGAACACCCCGTACGAGGGCCGTGAGCTGCCGGGCCGCGTGACCCACACCTTCCTGCGGGGCCGGGCAACGGTCGTGGACGGGAAGCTGGCGTGACACCTCATTTGACCTTGATCTCCCTGGCCGCCGGGCCGCAGTCCGCGGAGGTCACGAACTGGCCCGCGCGGATCGGCTGGGTCGTCGGCCTGCTGCTCTTCATCGCGCTGCTGTACTGGCTGATGCGCGAGGGCTGGAAGTGGCGCGGCACGCTCCAGGGCGACCTGCCCGAGCTCCCCGTCACCCCGGACGAGCCCGGCGAGCCGCGGCTGACGATGAGCGGCCGGTACCACGGCTCCACCACCGCGGGGCAGTGGCTCGACCGGATCGTGGCGCGCGGGCTCGGCACCCGCAGCCGCGCCGAGGTCACCCTCACGGAGCAGGGCGTGGACGTCGTACGTCCCGGGGCGCAGGACTTCTTCGTCCCCGCCGCCGACCTGCTCGGCGCCCGCCTGGACAAGGGCATCGCCGGCAAGGTGCTGCCCGAGGGCGGCCTGCTGGTGATCACCTGGCGGCTGGGCGAGAAGGAGATCGACTCCGGTTTCCGCTCCGACCGGGCCACCGAGCACCCCGCGTGGGTGACCGCACTCAACGAGACCATCCAGCGCAACGAGGCGCTGACCAGCACGACCACCGAAACGGAAGGCGCACGATGACGACCTCCACCAGGGGAACCGCGAAGGTTCCCGCCGTACTCGTCCTGGAGGACGGCCGCAGCTTCCGCGGCCGCGCCTACGGGGCCGTGGGGGAGACGTTCGGCGAGGCGGTGTTCTCCACCGGCATGACCGGATACCAGGAGACCCTGACCGACCCCTCTTACCACCGCCAGGTGGTCGTCATGACCGCCCCGCACATCGGCAACACCGGCGTCAACGACGAGGACCCCGAGTCCCGGAAGATCTGGGTCTCCGGCTACGTCGTCCGCGACCCCGCCCGGACGCCCTCCAACTGGCGCTCCGTCCGCACCCTGGACGACGAGCTGCGCGCCCAGGGCGTCGTCGGCATCAGCGGCGTCGACACCCGCGCGCTCACCCGCCACCTGCGCGAGCGCGGCGCCATGCGCGTCGGCATCTTCTCCGGCGACGCGCTGCCCGACGAGGGCACGCTGCTGGCCAAGGTGCGCCAGGCCCCCGAGATGAAGGGCGCGAACCTCTCCGCCGAGGTCGCCACCGAAGAGGCGTACGTCGTCCCGGCGATCGGCACGAAGAAGTTCACCGTCGCCGCCATCGACCTCGGCATCAAGGGCATGACCCCGCACCGCATGGCCGAGCGCGGCATCGAGGTGCACGTGCTGCCCGCCACCGCCACCGTCGAGGACATCTACGCGGTGCAGCCGGACGGCGTGTTCTTCTCCAACGGCCCGGGCGACCCGGCCACCGCCGAGCACCCGGTCGCGCTGATGCAGGCCGTACTGGAGCGGGGCACCCCGCTGTTCGGCATCTGCTTCGGCAACCAGATCCTGGGCCGCGCGCTCGGCTTCGGCACCTTCAAGCTGAAGTACGGCCACCGCGGCATCAACCAGCCGGTGCAGGACCGCGTCACCGGCAAGGTCGAGGTCACCGCGCACAACCACGGCTTCGCCGTCGACGCGCCGCTCGACAAGGTCTCCGAGACCCCCTACGGCCGCGCCGAGGTCTCCCACGTCTGCCTGAACGACAACGTGGTGGAGGGCCTCCAGCTGCTCGACCGGCCGGCCTTCAGCGTCCAGTACCACCCCGAAGCGGCGGCCGGTCCCCACGACGCCGCCTACCTGTTCGACCGCTTCGTTAGCCTGATGGAGGGCCAGCGTGCCTAAGCGCACCGATATCCAGTCCGTCCTGGTCATCGGCTCCGGCCCGATCGTCATCGGCCAGGCCGCCGAGTTCGACTACTCCGGCACCCAGGCGTGCCGGGTCCTCAAGTCCGAGGGCCTGCGCGTCATCCTGGTGAACTCCAACCCGGCGACGATCATGACCGACCCGGAGATCGCCGACGCCACGTACGTCGAGCCGATCACCCCCGAGTTCGTCGAGAAGATCATCGCCAAGGAGCGCCCCGACGCGCTGCTGCCCACGCTCGGCGGCCAGACCGCGCTCAACACCGCCATCTCCATGCACGAGCAGGGGGTGCTCGACAAGTACGGCGTCGAGCTGATCGGCGCCAACGTCGAGGCGATCAACAAGGGCGAGGACCGCGACCTCTTCAAGGAGGTCGTGGAGGAGGTCCGCAAGAAGATCGGCCACGGCGAGTCCGCGCGCTCGTACATCTGCCACTCCATGGACGACGTCCTCAAGGGCGTCGAGGAGCTCGGCGGCTACCCGGTCGTCGTCCGCCCCTCCTTCACCATGGGCGGCGCCGGCTCCGGCTTCGCGCACGACGAGGAGGAGCTGCGCCGCATCGCCGGCCAGGGCCTCACGCTCTCCCCGACCACCGAGGTGCTCCTGGAGGAGTCCATCCTCGGCTGGAAGGAGTACGAGCTGGAGCTGATGCGCGACAAGAACGACAACGTCGTGGTCGTCTGCTCCATCGAGAACTTCGACCCGATGGGCGTGCACACCGGCGACTCGATCACCGTCGCGCCCGCGATGACGCTGACCGACCGCGAGTACCAGGTCCTGCGGGACGTCGGCATCGCGATCATCCGTGAGGTCGGCGTCGACACCGGCGGCTGCAACATCCAGTTCGCGGTCAACCCCGAGGACGGCCGGGTCATCGTCATCGAGATGAACCCGCGCGTCTCCCGGTCCTCCGCGCTCGCCTCGAAGGCCACCGGCTTCCCGATCGCCAAGATCGCGGCCCGGCTCGCCGTCGGCTACACGCTGGACGAGATCCCGAACGACATCACCGAGAAGACCCCGGCGTCCTTCGAGCCCACGCTCGACTACGTCGTGGTCAAGGTGCCGCGCTTCGCCTTCGAGAAGTTCCCGGCCGCCGACGCCACGCTGACCACGACCATGAAGTCGGTCGGCGAGGCCATGGCCATCGGCCGCAACTTCACCGAGGCGCTGAACAAGGCGCTGCGCTCGATCGAGAAGAAGGGCAGCCAGTTCGCCTTCGCCGGCGAGCCCGGTGACAAGGCCGAGCTGCTGGTCAAGGCGCAGGTCCCGACCGACGGCCGGATCAACACCGTCATGCAGGCCATCCGCGCCGGGGCCACCCCGCAGGAGGTCTTCGACGCCACCAAGATCGACCCGTGGTTCGTCGACCAGCTCTTCCTGATCAAGGAGATCGCCGACGAGATCGCGGCCGCCGACAAGCTCGGCCCCGAGATCCTCGCCGAGGCCAAGCGGCACGGCTTCTCCGACCACCAGATCGCCGAGATCCGCGAGCTGCGCGAGGACGTCGTCCGCGAGGTCCGGCACGCGCTCGGGGTGCGCCCGGTCTACAAGACGGTCGACACCTGCGCCGCCGAGTTCGCCGCGAAGACGCCGTACTTCTACTCCTCCTACGACGAGGAGACCGAGGTCGCGCCCCGCGAGAAGCCCGCGGTGATCATCCTGGGCTCCGGCCCGAACCGCATCGGCCAGGGCATCGAGTTCGACTACTCCTGCGTCCACGCCTCCTTCGCGCTCAGCGACGCGGGCTACGAGACCGTGATGGTCAACTGCAACCCGGAGACCGTCTCCACGGACTACGACACCTCCGACCGCCTGTACTTCGAGCCGCTCACGCTCGAGGACGTGCTGGAGATCGTGCACGCCGAGCAGGCCGCGGGCCCGGTCGCGGGCGTCATCGTGCAGCTCGGCGGCCAGACCCCGCTGGGCCTCGCGCAGGCCCTGAAGGACAACGGCGTGCCGATCGTCGGCACCTCGCCCGAGGCCATCGACCTCGCCGAGGAGCGCGGCGCCTTCGGCCGTGTGCTCACCGAGGCCGGCCTGCCGGCCCCGAAGTACGGCACCGCCTTCTCGTACGAGGACGCCAAGAAGATCGCCACCGAGATCGGCTATCCGGTCATGGTGCGCCCGTCCTACGTGCTCGGCGGCCGTGGCATGGAGATCGTCTACGACGAGCCCTCCCTCGGCGAGTACCTGGAGCGGCACGCGGGCCTGATCGACAAGCACCCGGTGCTGATCGACCGCTTCCTCGACGACGCCATCGAGATCGACGTCGACGCGCTCTACGACGGCACCGAGCTCTACCTCGGCGGCGTCATGGAGCACATCGAGGAGGCCGGCATCCACTCCGGCGACTCCGCCTGCGCGCTGCCCCCGATCACCCTCGGCGGCTTCGACATCAAGCGGCTGCGCGCCTCCACGGAGGCCATCGCCAAGGGCGTCGGCGTCCGCGGCCTGATCAACATCCAGTTCGCGATGGCCGGCGACATCCTGTACGTCCTGGAGGCCAACCCGCGTGCCTCCCGTACGGTGCCCTTCACCTCGAAGGCCACCGCGGTACCGCTCGCCAAGGCCGCGGCCCGCATCTCGCTGGGCGCGACCGTCGCCGAGCTGCGCGCGGAGGGCATGCTCCCGAAGACCGGCGACGGCGGCACGCTCCCGATGGACGCGCCGATCTCCGTCAAGGAGGCCGTGATGCCCTGGTCGCGCTTCCGCGACATGCAGGGCCGCGGCGTGGACACCGTCCTCGGCCCGGAGATGCGCTCCACCGGCGAGGTCATGGGCATCGACTCGGTCTTCGGCACGGCGTACGCCAAGTCGCAGGCCGGCGCGTACGGCGCGCTGCCCACGAAGGGCCGCGCGTTCGTCTCCGTCGCCAACCGCGACAAGCGCGCGATGATCTTCCCGGCCCGCGAGCTGGTCCAGCACGGCTTCGAGCTGCTGGCCACCTCCGGCACCGCCGAGGTGCTGCGCCGCAACGGCATCAACGCCACGGTCGTGCGCAAGCAGTCCGAGGGCGAGGGCCCGAACGGCGAGAAGACCATCGTCCAGCTCATCCACGACGGCCAGGTCGACCTGATCGTCAACACCCCGTACGGCACCGGCGGCCGCCTGGACGGCTACGACATCCGTACGGCGGCGGTGGCCCGCTCCGTGCCCTGCCTGACCACGGTTCAGGCCCTCGCGGCCGCCGTCCAGGGCATCGAGGCGGTGTCCCGCGGTGAGGTGGGCGTCCGCTCCCTCCAGGAGCACGCGGAGCACCTGACCGCGGCCCGCGACTAAGCAGCCAGCCGATCGAGGGGGACACCGACCACCACGGTGTCCCCCTCTGCATGAGGACATTCCTGTGTACAAGCTGTTCTTCAACCTGCTCTTCAAGCGGATGGACCCCGAACAGGCCCACCACCTGGCCTTCGGCTGGATCCGGCTGGCCGCCCGCGTCCCCGTACTGCGGACCTTCGTGGCCGCCGTCCTCGCGCCGCGCTACAAGGAGCTGCGCGTCGAGGCCCTGGGGCGCCGGATGCACGGCCCCTTCGGGCTCGCCGCGGGCTTCGACAAGAACGCCGTCGCGATCGACGGCATGACCATGCTCGGCTTCGACCACGTCGAGATCGGCACGGTCACCGCGCAGCCGCAGCCCGGCAACCCCAAGAAGCGCCTCTTCCGCCTCGTGCAGGACCGCGCGCTGATCAACCGCATGGGGTTCAACAACGAGGGCTCCGCGGCCGTGGCGGCCCGCCTGGCGGCCCGCAAGGCCGCCTTCAGCACGACGCTCGGCGTCAACATCGGCAAGACCAAGGTCGTGCCGGAGGAGGAGGCGACCGGCGACTACGTGACCTCGACCGAGCGCCTCGCCGCCCACGCCGACTACCTCGTCGTCAACGTCTCCTCGCCGAACACCCCCGGCCTGCGCAACCTCCAGGCCGTCGACCACCTGCGCCCGCTGCTGTCGGCCGTACGGGAAGCCGCGGACCGTACGGTCACGGACCGCCGCGTCCCGCTCCTGGTCAAGATCGCCCCCGATCTCGCCGACGAGGACGTCGACGCCGTCGCCGACCTCGCCCTCGAACTGGGCCTGGACGGCATCATCGCCACCAACACCACCATTGCCCGCGAGGGCCTGGGCCTGATGTCCGACCCCGCGCTCGTCCAGGAGACCGGCGGGCTCTCCGGCCGCCCGGTCAAGCAGCGCTCCCTCGAAGTGCTGCGCCGCCTGTACGCCCGCGTCGGCGACCGCATCACCCTGATCGGCGTCGGCGGCATCGAGAACGCCGAGGACGCCTGGCAGCGCATCCTGGCCGGCGCCACCCTCGTCCAGGGCTACAGCGCCTTCATCTACGAGGGCCCCTTCTGGTGCCGCGCGATCCACAAGGGCCTGGCAGCGCGCCTGGCCACCAGTCCGTACGCCACCCTCGCCGAGGCCGTCGGCGCCGAGCACCGGAAGGTGACCTCCCCATGACCTCCGTAGAGTCCTTCGGCGCCCGTCTGCGCCGCGCCATGGACACCCGCGGCCCGCTCTGCGTCGGCATCGACCCGCACGCCTCGCTGCTGGCCGACTGGGGCCTGAACGACGACGTCGCGGGCCTGGCGCGGTTCACCCGTACCGTCGTCGAGGCGCTCGGCGAGACGGTCGCGGTCTTCAAGCCGCAGGCCGCGTTCTTCGAGCGCTTCGGGTCGCGCGGTCTGGCCGTACTGGAGACCGCCGTCGCCGAGGCCCGGGAGCGGGGCGCGCTGGTCGTCATGGACGCCAAGCGCGGCGACATCGGCTCCACCATGGCCGCGTACGCCGACACCTTCCTCGGCAAGGACAGCCCGCTCTTCTCCGACGCGCTCACCGTCAGCCCGTACCTGGGCTACGGCTCCCTGAAGCCCGCAGTGGACCTGGCCAAGGAGAACGGCTGCGGCCTCTTCGTGCTGGCGCTGACCTCCAACCCGGAGGGCCAGGAGGTGCAGCACGCCGTACGGGCCGACGGCGCCACGGTCGGGGCCGCCATGCTCGCCCACCTCAAGGAGGAGAACGCGGGCGCCGAGCCCCTGGGCTCCTTCGGGGCCGTCGTGGGCGCGACGCTGGGCGACCTGTCCTCGTACGACCTCGCCGTGAACGGGCCGCTGCTCGCGCCCGGTATCGGTGCGCAGGGAGCGACCCCCGCGGACCTGCCGAAGGTCTTCGGGGCCGCTGTGCGCAATGTGGTCCCGAGTGTCAGCCGGGGTGTTCTGCGTCACGGTCCGGACGCCGCAGGTCTGCGCGATGCGGCGGCTCGATTCGCCGAGGATGTGGCCGCAGCGGTCGGTTAGTGACAGCCACCGGCATTTTCGCCGGTACTTTGGTCCCGAAATGTCCTGGTCGGCAGAGGCTGACCAGGACTTTTCGTCTGTTCTCGCTGACTCTGGCGCCCTCGCCCGCTAGTCTCCGACGAGAGCACCGCACGTAAGCGCGTTGTTCGTTGCTCCGCAGGTGCGGGGCGACTAGGTTCCACACCGGTCCGTATCCAGTTCGACATCCGAGGTGACGTAGGCGTGGCTCTTCCGCCCCTTACCCCTGAACAGCGCGCAGCCGCGCTCGAGAAGGCCGCCGCGGCTCGCCGGGAGCGCGCCGAGGTCAAGAATCGGCTCAAGCACTCCGGTGCCTCCCTCCACGAGGTCATCAAGCAGGGCCAGGAGAACGACGTCATCGGCAAGATGAAGGTCTCCGCCCTCCTTGAGTCCCTGCCCGGCGTCGGCAAGGTCCGCGCCAAGCAGATCATGGAGCGGCTCGGCATCTCCGAGAGCCGCCGCGTGCGCGGTCTCGGCTCCAACCAGATCGCGTCTCTTGAGCGTGAGTTCGGCAACGCCGCTTCCTGAGGTGCTCAGGCATCCCCGGGGAGCTGGAATAATCGCTGCATGAGTTCTGCAGTCTCCCGGGGGGCGACCCCGGCAACCCCGGACAGACAACCGCGGCTGACCGTGCTCTCCGGCCCCTCCGGGGTCGGCAAGAGCACGGTCGTCGCCCATATGCGCAAGGTCCACCCCGAGGTATGGCTCTCGGTGTCGGCCACCACCCGCAAGCCGCGTCCCGGCGAGCGGCACGGCGTCCAGTACTTCTTCGTCGACGACGAGGAATTCGACAAGCTGATCGCCAATGGTGAGCTGCTGGAGTGGGCGGAATTCGCGGGCAACCGCTACGGCACCCCGCGCCAGGCGGTCCTGGACCACCTGGCCGCGGGCGAGCCGGTCCTGCTGGAGATCGACCTCCAGGGCGCACGGCTGGTCCGCGAGTCGATGCCCGAGGCCCGGCTGGTCTTCCTGGCCCCGCCGAGCTGGGAGGAGCTGGTCCGCCGGCTCACCGGCCGGGGCACGGAGTCGGCCGAGGTGATCGAGCGCCGGCTGGCGGCCGCGCGCGTCGAGCTGGCCGCCGAGAAGGAGTTCGACGAGACGCTCGTCAACACCTCCGTCGAGGACGTCTCCCGTGAGCTGCTAGCCTTGATGCTGAATAACTCCGGAGAATGACCTTCTGTACTTTTCCGGAAATTCCCTGATCACACACCTTCGGAAGGCAGAGAGTGTCCTCTTCCATCACCACGCCCGAGGGCATCATCAACCCGCCGATTGATGAGCTTCTCGAGGCCACCGACTCGAAGTACAGCCTCGTGATCTACGCGGCGAAGCGTGCGCGACAGATCAACGCGTACTACTCGCAGCTCGGCGAGGGCCTGCTCGAGTACGTCGGCCCCCTGGTGGACACCCACGTCCACGAGAAGCCCCTCTCGATCGCGCTGCGCGAGATCAACGCGGGTCTGCTGACCTCCGAGGCCGTGGAGGGCCCGGCCCAGTAAGGCCGCGAGCATTTCCTTCACCAAGGGCCCGGCAACGCGATTGCCGGGCCCTTGGTGTGTCATGGGTACGTGCACGCACAGGTGCACGCAGGTGTTCGGCGCAGGGGCGCCCTGGCTCGGGGAGCAGCGAAGACGATGGACAAGCCCAAGGTCGTCCTGGGGGTCAGCGGCGGGATCGCCGCGTACAAGGCGTGCGAGCTGCTGCGGCGGCTGAGCGAGTCCGGGCACGACGTCCGCGTGGTGCCGACGGCCTCCGCGCTGCACTTCGTGGGCGAGGCGACCTGGGCCGCGCTCTCCGGCAATCCCGCCTCGACCGAGGTCTGGGAGTCCGTGCACGAGGTTCCGCACGTCCGGATCGGCCAGGGCGCCGACCTGGTCGTGGTGGCTCCCTGTACGGCCGACATGCTGGCCAAGGCGGCCCACGGCCTCGCCGACGACCTGCTGACGAACACGCTGCTGACCGCCCGCTGTCCGGTGATCTTCGCCCCGGCGATGCACACCGAGATGTGGGAGCACCCGGCCACCCAGGAGAACGTCGCGACCCTGCGCCGCCGCGGCGCGATCGTGATCGAGCCCGCCGTGGGCCGCCTGACCGGCGTCGACACCGGCAAGGGCCGCTTCCCGGACCCCACCGAGATCTTCGAGGTCTGCCGCCGGGTGCTGGCGCGCGGCCCCGAGGCGGTCACCGCCGACCTCGCGGGCCGGCACGTCGTGGTCAGCGCCGGCGGCACCCGCGAGCCGCTGGACCCCGTCCGGTACCTGGGCAACCGCTCCTCCGGGAAGCAGGGGTACGCGCTGGCCCGTACGGCCGTGGCGCGCGGCGCCCGCGTGACGCTGGTCACGGGGGAGACCGGGCTGCCCGACCCGGCGGGCGTGGACGTGGTCCACATCGGTACGGCCGTCCAGCTGCGCGAGGCGGTGCTGAAGGCGGCGGCCGACGCGGACGCCGTGGTCATGGCGGCCGCCGTGGCCGACTTCCGCCCGGCCCACTACGCCCCCGGCAAGATCAAGAAGCGGGACGACGTGGAGCAGCCGCCGATCGAGCTGGTGCGGAATCCCGACATCCTCGCGGAAATCTCCGCGGAGCGGGCGCGTCCCGGGCAAATCGTCGTCGGGTTCGCCGCCGAGACCGACGACGTCCTGGCGAACGGCCGCAAGAAGCTGGCCCGCAAGGGCTGTGACCTGCTGGTCGTCAATGAGGTCGGGGAGCACAAGACCTTCGGCTCGGCCGAGAACGAGGCGGTCGTGCTGGCCGCCGACGGCGCCGAGATCCCCGTGCCCCACGGGCCCAAGGAAGCCCTGGCCGACACGGTCTGGGACCTGGTCGCCGAGCGAATTTCCTGATCACTCGATGAGCCCATTCCGGCCCGCTCGCCACGGCAAAAACCCTTGTGCCGGCCTGCCGTTGAGCGGTACTCCAGGGCCTGCTGGCAGGGTGTCCCTGGTCACGGCGCATCCACAGAACGAGACTGCGTGCCCGAACAGGACGCCCGACCGATAAACTGGCCGTGGATCGCGCCGAGCGCAGCTCTCGGCAGGTCCGTCAATGATCAGACAGCAGCCGCTGCAACCCCAGGGAGCGATGTGTCCCGCCGCCTGTTCACCTCGGAGTCCGTCACCGAGGGCCACCCCGACAAGATCGCTGACCAGATCAGCGACACCATCCTCGACGCCCTCCTGAAGGAGGACCCGGCCTCCCGGGTCGCCGTCGAGACGCTGATCACCACCGGCCTGGTGCACGTGGCCGGCGAGGTGACCACGAAGGCCTACGCCGACATCCCCACCCTCGTGCGGAACAAGATCCTGGAGATCGGTTACGACTCCTCCAAGAAGGGCTTCGACGGCGCTTCCTGCGGCGTCTCCGTATCGATCGGCGCGCAGTCCCCGGACATCGCCCAGGGTGTCGACACCGCCTACGAGAAGCGGGTCGAGGGCGACGAGGACGAGCTGGACAAGCAGGGCGCCGGCGACCAGGGCCTGATGTTCGGGTACGCCTGCGACGAGACCCCGGAGCTGATGCCGCTCCCGATCAACCTCGCGCACCGCCTGTCCAAGCGCCTGTCCGAGGTGCGCAAGAACGGGACCATCCCGTACCTCCGCCCCGACGGCAAGACCCAGGTCACCATCGAGTACGACGGTCACAAGGCGGTCCGCCTGGACACCGTGGTCGTCTCCTCGCAGCACGCCTCGGACATCGACCTGGACTCGCTGCTCGCTCCCGACATCCGCGAGTTCGTCGTCGAGCACGTCCTGAACCAGCTCATCGAGGACGGCATCAAGCTCGACACCGAGGGCTACCGCCTCCTGGTGAACCCGACCGGCCGCTTCGAGATCGGCGGCCCGATGGGTGACGCGGGCCTCACCGGCCGCAAGATCATCATCGACACCTACGGCGGCATGTCCCGCCACGGCGGCGGCGCCTTCTCCGGCAAGGACCCGTCCAAGGTCGACCGCTCCGCCGCGTACGCCATGCGTTACGTCGCGAAGAACGTCGTGGCGGCGGGCCTGGCCCAGCGCTGCGAGGTCCAGGTCGCCTACGCGATCGGCAAGGCCGAGCCGGTCGGTCTCTTCGTGGAGACCTTCGGCACCGCCACCGTCGACGTCGAGAAGATCGAGCAGGCCATCGGCGAGGTCTTCGACCTCCGCCCGGCCGCGATCATCCGCGACCTCGACCTGCTCCGCCCGATCTACGCCGAGACCGCCGCGTACGGTCACTTCGGCCGCGAGCTGGATGCCTTCACCTGGGAGCGCACGGACCGCGTCGACGCCCTCCGCAAGGCCGCGGGCCTCTAAGCCCCCGTTCTTCCTGCCTCCGGGCCCGTACCACTGCGGTGGTACGGGCCCGGAGGCGTTTCCGGCCCGTCCGTGCCCCGCGGGCGCTGTCAGTGCCGTCTGCTAAGACTGAGGGTGTGAGCAGCGAGAACGGGTCGGGGGCCGGGGAGCAGGGGGAGCAGCTGGCCCTGATCCGGGAGACCGTGCGGGAGGCCAAGAAGAAGGCGCCGAAGGCCAGGCCGCGGACGTGGCGCGGCGCCGAGCTGGCCAAGGACCGGCCGGTGGCCCGGGTCCTGGTGGACAAGGGCCCGGTGCATCTGGACAAGCTCTGGGACTATGCGGTGCCCGCCGCGATGGACGAGGAGGCGCAGCCCGGCGTCCGGGTCCGGGTCCGGTTCGGCGCGGGGACGAGCCGGGTGCGCGAGGGCCGGCGCGAGGGCGGCGGCCTGCTCGACGGGTACATCGTCGAGCGCATCGCCGAGTCCGACTACCGAGGCCCGCTGGCGGCCCTCGCCCAGGTCGTCTCCCCGGAGCCGGTGCTCAGCCCGCCGCTGCTGGCGCTGTGCCGCGCGGTGGCCGACCGGTATGCCGGCTCGCTCGCCGATGTACTGCAGCTGGCCATCCCGCCGCGGCACGCCAAGGCCGAGGCGGAGCGCTTCCCGGCGCCGCCGCCCCCGCCCGCGGTGCCCGCGCTCGCGAGCTGGGAGCGGTATCCCGACGGGACCGCTTTCATCGACGCGCTCGCGGGGGGCGGCTCGCCCCGCGTCGTGTGGACCGCGCTGCCGGGGCCGCACTGGCCGTGGGAGCTGGCCGCCGCGGTGGCGGCGACGCTGGCGTCGGGGCGGGGCGCGCTGGTCGTGCTGCCCGACGGGCGGTCGGCCGCCCGGGTGGACGCCGCGCTGACCGAGCTGGTGGGCCGGGGGACGCACACGCTGCTGACGGCGGACTCCGGCCCCGAGGAGCGGTACCGCCGCTGGCTGGCGATACGCCGGGGCGCGGTGCGGGCCGTCGTGGGGACGCGCGCGGCGATGTACGCACCGGTGGCCGATCTGGGGCTGGTGGCGGTGTGGGACGACGGGAATTCCAGCCACAGCGACACCAACGCGCCGTATCCGCACGCGCGGGACGTGCTGCTGCTGCGTGCGGTGCACGAGAAGGCGGCGTGCCTGATCGGTGATCTCGGGCGCACGGTCGAGGCCGCGCAGCTCGTCGAGAACGGCTGGGCGCGGTCGCTGGAAGCGGGGCGCGACCAGGTGCGCGCGGCGGCGCCGCTGGTCCGCACGATCGGGGACGCGGAGACGGCGCGCGACGAGGCCGCGCGGGCGGCGCGACTGCCCTCGCTCGCCTGGCAGACCGCGCGCGCCGGGCTGGCCCGCGGTCCGGTACTGGTCCAGGTGCCCCGGCGCGGATACGTACCGCGGCTGGCCTGCGCGCGGTGCCGCGAGCCCGCGCGCTGCCGGCACTGCGCGGGGCCGCTGGAGGCGCCGGACCAGGACAGCGCGCTGTGCTGCGGCTGGTGCGGTACGGCTGCGCCGGACTGGCACTGCACGGAGTGCGGGCACGCGCGGCTGCGGGCCCAGGTCGTGGGCGCGCGGCGGACGGCGGAGGAGCTGGGGCGGGCGTTCCCCGGGGTGCCGGTGCGGACGTCGGGCCGGGACCATGTGCTGGACACCGTCCCCGACCGGCCGGCGATCGTCGTCTCCACGCCCGGCGCGGAGCCGGTCGCGACGGGCGGCTATGCGGCGGCGCTGCTGCTGGACGGCTGGGCCCTGCTGAACCGCCCCGATCTGCGGGCCGGTGAGGAGGCGCTGCGGCGCTGGCTGGGCGCGGGGGCGCTGGTGCGCGGCGCGGAGGACGGGGGCGTCGTCGTGGTGACGGGGGAGCCGACGCTGCGGCCGGTGCAGGCGCTGGTGCGGTGGGATCCCGTGGGGCACGCGGTACGGGAGCTCGCGGAGCGGGCGGAGCTGGGGTTTCCGCCGGTGTCGCGGATGGCTTCGGTGGCGGGGCGTCCCGAGGACGTCGCGGAGCTGGTGCGGGGGGCGGCTTTGCCGCCGTCGGCCGAGGTGTTGGGGCCGGTCCCCGTACCGGCCCCCGCCGCGGGACGCCCGCGGCGGGCGGGGGAGCCGCCGGTGGGCGAGGAGTGGGAGCGGGTGCTTGTCCGGGTGCCGCCGGGGGAGGGGGCGGCGATGGCCGCCGCGCTGAAGGCGGCTTGGGCTGCGCGGATGGTGAAGAGGGAGGGTTCCGCAGTGCGGGTTCGGGTCGATCCGCTGGACCTTGGATAGCCAGCGGTTCTGTCCGTCGGGGTGCGCCCCGTCGACGGTGTCCTCAAACGCCGGACGGGCTGGGTGCGTTTCGGCGCGGTGACGGACCTCCGCGGGTGGGTGTTCGGACTGCTTCGCTTTACGTCCGAACACCCACCCGCTGCGGCCCGCCCCCTCCCGTAGTGGGGGAGGGAAGGGGTGCGTGGGGGCTGGTGTCCGTAGCCTGTCGGCGGGGCTGCGGAGGGTCAGCCGTTGCGCGGACCCGGGAAAGCGCCGGCTCGGGGGTCCTTCTGGGTCGGCATCGTGCGGGCGGCGGGGACGGAGGGGGTGGGCGGCAGCGCCGGCGCTACGGAGACCGGGCGCGAGGTGGTGGCTTCGGGGACGCGGGGGGTGTCCTGGCCGTCGGCGGGGGGCTGGGCGGCGGCGCGGCGGGCGCCGTACCGGCGGTGGACCGCCTGCTTGGTGACGCCGAGTGCCGAACCCACCGCGTCCCACGAGAAGCCGAGCGAACGGTCGAAGTCGACCGCGGCCGTGACGAGCGTCTCGACGCTGTCCCGCAGCTCCTGGGCGAGGCGCACCGTGGGTGCCGGGGCGCGTCCGTACACGACGAAGCCCGTGGAGGGGCCGGAGCGCCGCGGTCGGTAGACGTTGCCGAGCTGTGCGGTGAGCGTGCGCAGTGCGTCCACCTGCCGGCGGACCCGCTCGATGTCCCGCACCAGTAGATGGAGACTGGCGCGTGCCTGGGCGTCGTGGGTTGCGTGGTCGGCCATGAACAAGCCTCTCGAACCGGCGTTGATGCGGAAGAAGACACATTTCGTGGACCGGGTCAGCGGTCCGCTGTGGTCAATGTCGTTTGACCAACGCGACAGCGCCGGGTGGGGTCACGGTATGGGGGCGTACGAGCTTCCAGCTGGGGCGCGCGGTAACCCGTACGCCCCCGGTGCTGACGCCCCATAGACTGGTGCGCCGTTCCGCAGCGCTGAGAGGTAGTACGCCACCCATGAGGCTCGTCTTCGCCGGCACCCCCGAGGTCGCCCTGCCCGCCCTTGACGCCCTGATCGCGTCGGACCGGCACGAGGTGGTGGCCGTCGTGACCAGGCCGGACGCCCCGGCCGGGCGCGGCCGCCGGCTCGTCGCCAGCCCGGTCGCGCAGCGCGCCGAGGAGGCCGGCATCGAGGTGCTCAAGCCCGCCCGGCCGCGGGACGAGGACTTCCAGGCCCGGCTGCGCGAGATCGCGCCCGACTGCTGCCCGGTCGTGGCGTACGGCGCGCTGCTCCCGAAGTCCGCGCTGGAGATTCCCGCGCACGGGTGGGTGAACCTGCACTTCTCCCTGCTGCCCGCGTGGCGCGGCGCGGCGCCCGTCCAGCACGCGGTGCTGGCGGGTGACGAGGTGACCGGCGCGTCGACGTTCCGGATCGAGGAGGGGCTGGACTCGGGGCCGGTCTACGGCGTGCTGACCGAGGACGTCCGGCCGACGGACACCAGTGGCGACCTGCTGACCCGGCTGGCGTTCGCCGGGGCCGGGCTGCTGGCCGCGACCATGGACGGCATCGAGGACGGCACGCTGAACGCGGTGCCGCAGCCGGCCGAGGGCATCACGCTCGCGCCGAAGATCGAGGTCGAGGACGCGAAGATCGACTGGTCGGCGCCCGCGCTGCGGGTGGACCGGGTGGTCCGCGGCTGCGCACCCGCGCCGGGCGCGTGGACGCTCTTCCGGGACGAGCGGCTGAAGGTGATGTCGGTGGCGCTGGTGCCCGACCGTACGGACCTGGAGCTGGCGCCCGGCGAGATCGCGGCCACGAAGAAGGCCGTCTTCGTGGGGACCGGCAGTCACCCCGTCCAGCTGCAGTGGGTGCAGCCGCAGGGCAAGAAGCCGATGGCCGCGGCTGACTGGGCGCGCGGCGTGCGGATCGCGGCCGGGGAGCGGCTCGGGGACTGAGCCCCGGCCGTCATTGTTCAAGTTTGATTAGTGCGACGTCCGGGTATTGGGCCGGTGTCACTAGTCAAACTTGTCTAATGAGGAGTCCGCATGGCTGAGTACGTGGTGCCCCAAGCCGCCGGGTACAGCCCGACCGAGCAGGACCGCCGGGAGCTGGCGGAGTGGTTCACGCGGTACGACGCGTTGAGTGCGGAGGTCGATGCCGAGGGGATGGCGGAGATGGCCGTGTTTCCGCTCAACGTCGTCAGTGACGACTCCGCGGGGAACGGCTGGGCCGGGCAGTGGAGCCGGGCGGAGTTCGTCCGGACGATGCGTGAGGTGATGGGCGGGGGCGAGGAGGTGTCGTTCGAGTCGACGCGGACGCCTCATTTCCTGAGTGCGTCGCTCGCCGTGGTGTTCACCGACGCCGTGTTCACCGCCGGCGGGCAGGCGCAGGCGGTGCGGTACGCGGACGTGCTGGTGAAGCGGGACGGGGCGTGGGCGTTCCAGACCATGATCCAGGGCGGCTGGGGCGACCTGCTGCGGCGGTAGGCTGGGGGGATTCGTCCTCGTCAGCAGCGGAGCACCTTTCTCGTGAACGACCAGCCTCGTCGTCGTCCCGGCAGCAAGCCCCACCGGAGGCCGAAGAAGGACCCCGTACGCGTCCTCGCGTTCGAGGCCCTGCGCGCGGTCGACGAGCGGGACGCGTACGCGAACCTCGTCCTGCCGCCGTTGCTGCGCAAGGCGCGGGAGGCCGGGAACTTCGACGGGCGGGACGCCGCGCTGGCGACCGAGCTGGTCTACGGGACGCTGCGCCGGCAGGGCACGTACGACGAGATCATCGCGGCGTGCGTCGACCGGCCGCTGCGCGAGGTCGATCCGCCGGTGCTGGACGTGCTGAGCCTGGGCGCGCATCAGCTGTTGGGCACGCGCATCCCGACGCACGCCGCGGTCAGCGCGAGCGTCGAGCTGGCGCGGGTGGTGCTCGGTGACGGGCGGGCGAAGTTCGTCAACGCCGTGCTGCGGAAGATCGCGGCGAATGACCTGGACGGCTGGCTGGAGCGGGTCGCGCCGCCGTACGACGAGGACCCGGAAGACCACTTGGGGGTCGTGCACTCGCACCCGCGGTGGGTCGTCTCGGCGCTGTGGGACGCGCTGGGCGGCGGCCGGGCCGGGATCGAGGACCTGCTGGAGGCGGACAACGAGCGGCCCGAGGTGACGCTGGTCGCCCGGCCCGGCCGGTCCACCCCGGAGGAGCTGCTCGCCGCGGTCGGTGAGGAGAACGGACTGCCCGGTCGCTGGTCGCCGTACGCGGTGCGGCTCACCGAGGGCGGCGAGCCGGGCGCGCTGGACGCCGTGCGCGAGGGGCGCGCGGGCGTACAGGACGAGGGCAGCCAGCTGGTCGCCGTCGCGCTCGCCAACGCGCCTGTCGAGGGGGCCGACCGGCGCTGGCTGGACGCGTGTGCCGGGCCCGGCGGCAAGGCGGCGCTGCTCGGCGCGCTGGCGGCCGATCGCGGTGCCGCGCTGCTCGCCGCGGAGAAGCAGCCGCACCGCGCGCGGCTGGTCGCGCGGGCGCTGGCGGGCAACCCCGGGCCGTACGAGGTGATCGCCGCCGACGGTACGCGTCCGGTCTGGCGCCCCGGCTCCTTCGACCGCGTCCTGGTGGACGTGCCCTGCACGGGTCTGGGTGCGCTGCGCCGCCGTCCGGAGGCGCGCTGGCGCCGCCGCCCCGAGGACCTGGACGGCTTCGCGCCGCTCCAGCGCGACCTGCTGCGGCAGGCGCTGAAGGCCGTACGGGTCGGCGGGGTCGTCGGGTACGCGACCTGCTCGCCGCACCTGGCGGAGACCCGCGCCGTCGTCGACGACGTGCTCAAGGGGCGGGACGAGGGCGTGGCCGCGGAGTTCGTCGACGCACGCCCGCTGATGTCCGGCGTCCCCGCCCTCGGCGACGGTCCGGACGTCCAGCTCTGGCCGCATCTGCACGGCACGGACGCGATGTACCTGGCGCTGCTGCGCCGCACGGCGTGAGGACGCGGCGGGTGGGTTAGGGGACGCTCTGGGTTCTAACTGCGGGAGCTTCCCCGCCTTGCTGGACAGGGTGCGGTCGATGATCGGGTACAGAGTGTTCCCGTTGAAGTATTGACCGGGTGGGTGGCCCGTCGTACGTTGTTGGCCTGCCGGCGGAGATCCGCCGGCCTCTCTCCCCTTGCCGCTGCGGAGTGCCCCATGAGTTCGCGTCCCACCCCGAAGACCGAAGCGGGCCGCGGCGGCCGTCCCAAAGACCCCGAGCTGGACGGCAAGGTCCTGGACGCCGCGGCCGGGCTCCTCGAAGAGCTGGGCTATCTGGAGCTGACGATCGAGAAGGTCGCGGCCCGGGCCGGCGTCACCCGTAAGACGGTCTACCACCGCTGGGCGAACAAATCCGCGCTCGTCGGCGAGCTGCTCATCCGCAACGCCGAGGTGGAGCACATCCCCGACCTCGGGGACACCCGCGCCGAGATGCGGGAGCTCTTCGCGCAGATCGTGCGGGACGTGGGGGAGAGCCGCGGCAGGCTGCTGTCCTCCCTGTGGGCGACCATCGGCGACCCGGCCGTGCTGCACCGCTTCCGTACCGAAGTACTGGGCCCCCGGCGGCAGTTCGCGCGCGCCGCGGTCCAGCGCGGGGTGGCCCGCGGCGATCTGCCGGCGGACATCGACGTGGACCTGCTGATCGACATGTGGTCGGGCACGGTGATGTTCCGTACCGAAGTCCGCTCGGACGCGCTGCTCGCCTCCCAGGCCGAGGCCATGGTCGACCTCGCGCTGTCCGGGGCCGTGCCGCGCCTGCCGAAGCCGGAAACCGCTCCTTAATCCCGCCCAATCCCGCTCAATCCCGCGAAGCCCCTCTCCCGGTACGCCTCCGTGGCGGGCCGTCGCTCCGGCCTGCCCGCAAGCGCGTACCGCCCCCTCCTGAACCGAGGTTTCTGTCATGAACAGAACAGTCAGACCCGTACGGCAGGGCCGCCCCCTCGGGCCCCGCGCCATGCTCGCGTCCATGGCGCTCGTCGAGGTCGCCAGCGGCGCCACCCAGCAGTACCTGCCGCCGATCCTGCCCGGACTGGGCGCGCAGGCCGGCTTCGGCACCGCACAGCAGAACTGGATCATCGTGGTGCAGATGGCGAGCTGCGCCGTGCTCACCCCGGTCCTCTCCCGGCTCGGCGACGGCTTCGGCTACCGGCGGCTCCTCCGCGCCTCGATCCTCATGGTCGTACTCGGCTCGCTGGTCATGGCGCTGCGTCCCACGCTCCCCTTCCTGACCCTCGGCGCGGCCCTGCAGGGCGGCGTAGTCGGCTTCATGCCGCTGATGATCGGCGTACTCCGCCACCAGCAGGGCGAGGCCGCCTCCCGGCGCGGCATCGGCGTGCTGGTCGGCGCGCTGCTGCTGGCCGTCGGCTGCGCGGGCATCGTCTCCGGCGCGGTCGGCGCGCAGGACGCCCGGCTCGGCCTGTGGATCGGCGTGGGCGCGGGCGTACTGGGGCTGGTCGCGGGGTTCCTGCTGCCGGACGGCGCGACGCCGGCGGCCGCGGCCCGGCGGTTCGACGTACCGGGCTTCCTCCTGCTCACCGCCGGGCTGGTCGGCGTGGTGGTCGCGCTGGCACAGGGCGCCGCCTGGGGCTGGACCTCGGCCGCGACCGTGGGCTGCGGGCTGGTGGGGATCGTGGCGCTGGCCGGCTGGTGGGCGCTGGAACTGCGGGTGGCACAGCCGCTCGTCGACGTACGGATGTTCCGCAACCCCAGAGTCGCCGTGCTGAGCGTGGTGACCTTCTGCGTCTCGGCGGCCACGATCGGGTCGATCGCCGTCAACGCGACGTTCCTCGGCGCCTCGCCGCAGGCAGCGGGCTACGGCATCGGACTGAACGCGACCGCCATCGGCTGGGCGCTGCTCCCGATGACGCTCGCCAGCGTGGCCACCTCGGCGCTCTGCCCGGCGCTGCTGCGGCAGCTGGGGGAGCGCGTCACCGTGTCGGCGGCCGGTGTCACCACACTCCTCGGCTTCGGGTTCCTGCTCGTACTCCACACCAGCCTGGCCCACTACCTGATCGCGTCCCTGTTCATCGGTGCCGCGCTGGGGCTCTTCGAGTCCGCCACCCGCACCCTGACCGTCGAGGCCGTCGCCCCGGAGGAGACCGCGACTGCGGCCGGCGTCAACGAACTCGTACTGTCGCTGGGCTCCGCCGTCGGGTCCGCCCTGCTCGGCGCCGCGCTCGCCGCGCACGCCACCGCCGACGGCCGGATCGCCCTCGGCGGCTACACCACCGGCTGGGCGCTGTGCGGCGCCGCCGGTCTCGCCGCCGCGCTGGCCGTCCTGAAGCTGCGCCCCGCCGCGTCCTCCGCCCCGCACGCCACCGCCCCCGAAGGAGCACACCAGTGAAGCCCACCGCCCACCACCGCACCGTGCGCGACGCCGCCGAGTCCTGGCGGGAGGAACTGCTCGGCCTCAGCCACCGGCTGCACGCCGACCCCGAGCTGTCCTTCGAGGAGCACCGGTCGGCGGCCGCGCTGGCCGGGCTCGCCGAGCGGGCCGGATTCACCGTCGAGCGCGGCGTCGCCGGACTGCCCACCGCGTTCACCGCGGTCCGCGGCGGCGGCGAGCTGGTCGTCGGCCTGTGCGCGGAGTACGACGCGCTGCCCGGGATCGGTCACGCCTGCGGCCACAACGTCAACGGCACAGCGGCGCTCGGCGCGGCCCTCGCGCTCGGCGAGGTCGCCGACGACCTCGGCATCACCGTCAAACTGCTCGGCACCCCGGCCGAGGAGGACGGCGGCGGCAAGGTGTACATGATCGAGGACGGGCTCTTCGACGACGTGGCCGTCGCGATGATGGTGCACGCGAACGACGCCGACACCGTGGGCAACGGCTCGCTGGCCATCGGCTCCTGGAACCTCACCTACACCGGACGCCCGGCGCACGCCGCCGCCGCTCCCTGGGAGGGCCGCAACGCCCTTGACGCGCTCACCGTGGCCCAGACCGGGCTCGGCCTGCTGCGCCAGCAGCTGCCCCCGGAGAGCGTCGTGCACGGCATCATCACGGACGGCGGCCAGGCCGCCAACGTCATCCCCGCCCGGACCGCCGCCCGCTACGAAGTACGCTCGCCCACCCTGGAGTCGCTGCGCGCCCTCCAGGAGCGGGTACGGGCCTGCTTCGAGGCGGGCGCGCTGGCCACCGGCACCGAGCTGCGGATGGAGCGGCACGGGCACGACTTCGCCGACCTGCGCCAGGACACGACCGTGGCCGAGCTGTACGCGGGCGCCGCCGAGGCCCTCGGGCGTACCGTCGGGCGCGCTCCGGCGCGCGCGGGCTCCACCGACATGGGCAACGTCTCGCACCTGCTGCCCACGATCCACCCGATGATCGGCTACGACACCGGCGGCGCCCGGCAGCACACACCCGAGTTCGCCGCCGCCGGCACCTCTGAGAGCGCCGACCGGGCGGTCCTGGACGGCGCCGTCGCCATGGCCTGGACGGGCGTCTCGCTGGCCGCGGACCCCGGGCAGCGCGATCGGCTGCTGGCCGCGGTGGGGCAGCGCGCCGCCGCCCGGGAGGGCGCCGCGAGCCCGCGCCCCTGACCCCCTCATGGACGTCGGCCCCGACCCGCTTATGGATGTCGGCGCCGTCACGACATACTGGTGTCATGGCCTTGATCAACCCCAGCATTCTGTCCGCCGACTTCGCCCGCCTCGCCGAGGAGGCGAAGGCCGTCGAGGGCGCGGACTGGCTCCACGTCGACGTCATGGACAACCACTTCGTGCCCAATCTGACGCTCGGCGTCCCCGTGGTGGAGTCGCTGCGGAAGGCGACCGACACCCCCCTCGACTGCCACCTGATGATCGAGGACCCGGACCGCTGGGCGCCGCAGTACGTCGAGGCCGGTGCCGGTTCCGTCACCTTCCACGCGGAGGCCGCGGCCGCGCCGGTCCGCCTCGCGCGGGAGATCCGGGCCAAGGGCGCGCGGGCCTCGATGGCGCTGAAGCCCGCCACGCCCATCGAGCAGTACGAGGACCTGCTCCCCGAGCTCGACATGCTGCTGATCATGACGGTTGAGCCGGGCTTCGGCGGGCAGGCGTTCCTGGACATCATGCTTCCGAAGATCCGCCGCACCCGCGCGCTGATCGCCAAGCACGGTCTGGAGATGTGGCTGCAGGTGGACGGCGGGGTGTCCGACAAGACGATCGAGCGCTGCGCCGAGGCGGGCGCCGACGTCTTCGTCGCGGGCTCCGCGGTGTACGGCGCCGAGGACCCGGCGAAGGCCGTCCGCGCGCTGCGGGACAAGGCCGACGCCGCGACCGCGGCGGCCGGCTGGGGCTGCGCGCACTGACGCGGCCGGGCCGCGCGGACGCGCGGCCACCACCCGGGGCGGCGGGGGTTGACCTCGTGGCCACGCAGCGTTCATCGCGGGCCGAAGGGTCATGGCCCACGGCGACCTCGGGTTTCTGGAAGGATGAGCGCAGAGTCGATCAGGTGCGCAGTAGGGGAGATTTTCGTGGTTGCCAGCCGCCCACATTCCGGGATGGGCCCCGCCGAGCTGGTGCAGGCTGCGGCCATGGCCCGCCGGTTCTATCTCGAGGGCAAATCCAAGATCCAGATCGCCGAGGAGTTCGGCGTCAGCCGCTTCAAGGTCGCGCGGGTGCTGGAGACCGCACTGGAGCGTGACCTCGTACGTATCGAGATCCGCGTCCCGGCCGAGCTGGACGCCGAGCGCTCGGACGCGCTGCGGGCCCGCTACGGCCTGCGGCACGCCGTGGTCGTGGAGTCGGCCGCCGACTCCGACGACGCGCCGGACCCGGAGAACCTCGGCGACGTCGCCGCCGACCTGCTCGGCGAGCTGGTGGCCGAGGGCGACGTGCTCGGCATCGCCTGGGGCCGCTCGACGATCCACATGGCGTCGGCGCTGCACCGGCTGCCGCCGTGCACGGTGGTTCAGCTGACCGGTGTGTACGACGCGGGGACCGCCGACAGCGGCTCGGTGGAGGCGGTCCGCCGCGCCGCCGATGTCTCCGGCGGCGAGGCCCACCCCATTTACGCGCCGATGCTGCTGCCGGATTCGGCCACAGCCGCGGCGCTGCGGGGCCAGACGGGTATCGCGCGGGCGTTCGATTACTTCGACAAGGTCACCGTCGCGTGCGTCTCCATCGGCTCCTGGGCGCCGGGCATCTCGACGGTGTACGACATGCTCTCGGAGGACGAGCGCGAGCACTACGCCTCGCTCGGCGCCGCCGCGGAGATGTCCGCGCACCTCTTCGACGCCGAGGGCCGGCGCATCGGCCGTGACCTGGGGGAGCGCTGCATCACGGTCGAGGCCGACCGGCTGCGCCGCATCCCCGAGGTGATCGCCATCGCGGGCGGCCAGCGCAAGGCCCACGCGATCGGCGCGGTCCTGAAGTCCGGCCTGGTCACGAGCCTGGTCACGGATACCGCCGCCGCCGATCACCTCCTCCTGGAGTCCGCTCCGGGCCCGCGGCCGGCACTGGACCGCGAGGACCCGGACTCCTGAGCCTGCTGGAGTAACCGCCCCACAGGGCGTGCACCGTACGGAGGCCGTTCGCCCGGCGCGCCGGCCGGGGCTGTGACAGCATCGCGGCATGCCAGATTCACCCGGAGTCCCCGGCCAGGCGGGTGCCGGCCGGCGTACCGGCGCCCCCGGCCCCGCGCCGGACGGCGTGCCCAGGCCGCTGGCCGCGGTGCTCGACGGGCGGACGCCGCCCGGCGTACTGTCCTGGCCCGCGGGCCGCCCCGTGCAGGACGCGCTGGACGCCGCGCTGACCGCGGGCTGGCAGGGCACCGTGCTCGACCTCGAAGGGGCCGCCGACAAGGCGGAGTTCATGACGCGCGCCGCGGAGGCGCTGCGGCTGCCGTCCTGGTTCGGGCGGAACTGGGACGCGCTCGCCGACTGCCTCGGCGACCTGTCCTGGTGGCCGGCGGCGCACGGCGGCCGGCTGCTGGTCGTACGGGCCTGGCAGGGCTATGCCGCGGCGGAGCCGGAGGAGTGGCGGGTGGCCGAGTCGGTCCTCGCCGACGCGGTGGCGCACTGGCGCGACACGGACACCGGACTGGCCGTGCTGCTGACCCGCGACGCGGGCGGCACGGCACGGGCCCACCGGTAGCAGCCCGTCCTACAGCACCCGCTCGAAGCACCAGGAGGCCGCGAGGCCCGCGTACGTCCCGAAGTTCGGAATGCGGGCGTATCCCGAGCGCGTGTAGAAGCGGACCGCGGCGGGTTGCCGGTCGCCCGTCTCCAGCCGGAGCCGGGTCCAGCCCCGGTCGCGCGCCCACTCCTCCAGGGCCCGCAGCACGGCGGCCGCGGCGCCCGAGCCGCGCCGGTCCGGCAGCACGTACATCCGCTTGACCTCGCCGATTCCGTCGCCGAGGTCGCGCAGGCCGCCGCAGCCCACCGGTATGCCGTCGTCCTCGTACGCCACGAAGAACGCGGTGATGTCCGCCGCCGAGGGCGGGACCCCGGGCTCGCTGTCCGGGGTCCCGTAGATCTCCGCGATCTCGGTCCGCTGCTGTGCCCGCAGGACGGCGGCGTCCGGGTCGTCCCAGGCCACCTGTTCGATCTTCATGGCCGGGATTCTGCCGAGGTCCCGTTTCGGGCGGGTAACGCGGTGGACCGGCACCGGAGCTCCGGCCCCGGCCGGACCCGGAGCCGGTACGCGGGGCGTCAGTCGTCCAGGCGGTCCTGCAGCACCGAGCCGCCGAAGTCCTCGTCGTCCGTGCCCCACAGGGCATGGTCGCCGTCGGGCAGCAGGGCGACCGCCTCGATCTTGCGGTTGTCCCCCGTCGTGTAGCGGCGAACCTCTTCCGGCTTGCGCAGCTTCAGCGACGGCCGGCCCTTGTCGACCGTGAGCCGGCCCGCCGTGAACACCGCGGAGCTGAACGGCCCCGAGTTCTTGTTCGGGTCCTGGGCCGAGGAGAGCACCACGGTCCCGTCCCGCGCGATCTTCAGGTCGCTGATGTGCCGCACCTCGTCCTGCGTCGGCCACGGCGCGCGGAACGCCACCGGGGCGCTGACCTGTCCGAAGGCCTTGTCCGCAGCGGCCGCGGCCGGGTCGAAGGCGGCGGTCCGCACCTGGGAGGCGGTGCCGTTGCTGCCGCGGGTGGCCCAGACCGCCACGTACTTCTTGGTGGCGCGGTCCCGGTGGAGGGCGAACGCCTCGTAGTTCTGCGTGTGGTCGCCCGCGTACTTCTCGGTGCCCGGCAGCGGCGCCGACCAGCGGACCGTCGCCGTACCGCCGCTCACCGCCACGTCGTACACCGTCGGGCGGAACTTTCCGCTGTCGCCGCTGCTCACGGTGGTGTACTCGCCGGGCCGGCCGGGCACGGCGTCCAGCGACTCCAGGTCCTTGGGCACCTCGCTCCCGGCCCACTTCAGGTCCCGTACGACGGGCCGATGGCCGGGCGCCAGCCGTACCGACGAGAGCCGGACCTGGCCGGCGTCCTTGTTGTCCCGGGCCACGAGCAGGTCGAGGCGGTCGCCCGCGGCCTTGGCCACGGCCATCCCGCTGACGCCGCCGGTCATCCCGTCGCCGACCTTCTGCCAGGCCGGGGCGTGGGAGGCGGAGTGGTCCGTGCCGTCCGCGAAGGCGACGGTGGCGGCGACGGACGCGAGGCACACGCCGGCGACACCCGACGCGAGGAGTGCTTTTCTGATCATCACTGCACGTTAAGGGAGTCCCCCGCTCCGGAAACCCTCCCTGTGCACGGCGTTTACCTCGACCGGCGCAATTTCGGGGGAAAACACAGCCGGCGCGTGCGCCGCTCGGGTGATGACACAGAACCTGGCCGTTCGGCGCCCGAAGCTCGTCATTCCGGTGCCGGATCAGCGATGATGTACTAGGAGCTTGATGCCTGATCCGCTGTTGGCCGATCCATATCCGGCCGCCGGACCGGTGCTGACTCCCCGCCCGCTACCCAAGCAAAACCGCAGGTGAGAGAGTTAGCATGCGATTTCTGAACGATTCGAAGCCGCCGTACGACCTGACGTACGACGACGTGTTCATGGTGCCGAACCGCTCCGCGGTCGGCTCCCGGCAGGCCGTGGATCTCGCCACGCCGGACGGCACGGGCACCACCATCCCGCTGGTCGTGGCGAACATGACCGCGATCGCCGGGCGCCGGATGGCCGAGACGGTCGCCCGCCGCGGCGGTCTCGTCGTCATCCCGCAGGACATCCCGATCGACGTCGTCACCGATGTCGTCAGCTGGGTCAAGCGGCGCCACCTCGTCCTCGACACCCCGATCGTGCTGTCGCCGATCGCGACCGTCGCCGACGCGCTGTCCCTGCTGCCCAAGCGGGCGCACGGCGCGGGCATCGTCGTCGAGGGCGGCCGCCCCATCGGCATCGTCACCGAGCACGATCTGACCGGCGTGGACCGCTTCACCCAGGTCGCCGAGGTCATGTCCCGGGACCCGCTCGTCCTGGACGCCGACATCGACCCGCGCGAGGCGTTCAACCGGCTCGACGCCGCCAACCGCAAGCTCGCCCCCGCGGTCGGCAAGGACGGCCAGCTGGTCGGCATCCTCACCCGCAAGGGCGCCCTGCGCGCGACCCTCTACACCCCGGCGACCGACGCCGACGGCAAGCTGCGCATCGCCGCCGCCGTCGGCATCAACGGCGACGTGGCGGGCAAGGCCAAGGCGCTGCTGGCCGCGGGCGTGGACACCCTCGTCGTGGACACCGCGCACGGCCACCAGGAGTCCATGATCAGCGCGGTCAAGGCGGTCCGGGCGCTGGGCCCGCAGGTCCCGATCGTGGCGGGCAACATCGTCGCCGCCGACGGCGTGCGCGACCTCATCGAGGCCGGCGCGGACATCATCAAGGTCGGCGTCGGTCCGGGCGCCATGTGCACCACCCGCATGATGACCGGCGTGGGCCGCCCGCAGTTCTCCGCCGTCATGGAGTGCGCCGCCGAGGCCAAGAAGTACGGCAAGCACGTCTGGGCGGACGGCGGCGTGCGGCACCCGCGCGACGTCGCCATGGCGCTGGCCGCCGGCGCGTCCAACGTCATGATCGGCTCGTGGTTCGCCGGTACGTACGAGTCGCCCGGCGACCTCCAGCAGACCGCCGACGGCCGGCTCTACAAGGAGAGCTTCGGCATGGCCTCGGCGCGTGCGGTGCGCAACCGCACGAGCGAGGAGTCGGCGTACGACCGGGCCCGCAAGGGCCTCTTCGAGGAGGGCATCTCCACCTCCCGGATGTTCATCGACCCGGCCCGCCCCGGCGTCGAGGACGTGATCGACTCGATCATCGCGGGCGTGCGCTCCTCCTGCACCTACGCGGGCGCCTCGAACCTCACCGAGTTCGCCGAGAAGGCCGTCGTCGGCGTGCAGAGCGCGGCCGGCTACGCCGAGGGCAAGCCGCTGCACAACAGCTGGTAGCCGACGCGCCTCGTCAGCAGCCGGCGAGCCTCGTCGCTCGTCACGGGCCCGGTCCCGCGCGCACGCCGCGCGGGGCCGGGCCCGTGCGCGTTTCCGGGGCGCCCGCAGCGGTCCGTCCCGTCGCGGCAGCGTCCCGTCCCGGTGGCGGAGGCGCGTGAGATCGCTTACTTCCGCTTCCGCCCGCCCGTCCGGCCGAAATGCCCCTCCTTCGATTCCATGGCCTCAACACGCCGCAGTCGCGCAACAAATGGCCGCCGTCGCCGTTCGTGCGCAAGGATCATGCGCCGATACGCAAAGAACCCGCATTACGGCAGGTCACACGCGGGCCTTAAGGTCAGGCAAGTTAGTTACGTGGAGTGGCGGGGACCGTCCGCTCGGCGGGTCCCCGTGCGGGTTGCTTCATGCTGCCCGCGTGCGGGCCGCCATGGTCACCGCCGCCGGAACGGCAGCGATAAAGGAGCCACCCCAGTGTTGGACCACGGCGCAGCCCCTCCCTCCGAGGGCAGCGACCCCCAGCCGCAGCAGCCTCCGTCCCGCCCCGGGCCGCTCGGAACGCTGATGCGGCGCAAGCCCGTCGAACGCCTGGTCGCCGAGGGCGGCCAGGGAGAGGGCGGCACCCTGCGCCGCTCCCTGGGCATGTGGCAGCTGACGATGATCAGTATCGGCGCCACCCTCGGCACCGGCATCTTCGTCGTGCTGGGCGAGGCGGTGCCGGACGCGGGCCCCGCGGTCGTCATCTCCTTCGTGATCGCCGGCATCACCGCGCTCTTCTCGGCGCTGTCCTACGCCGAGCTGGCCGGCACCATCCCGGTCTCCGGCTCCTCGTACTCCTACGCCTACGCCACGCTCGGCGAGCTGGTCGCCTGGATCTGCGGCTGGTGTCTGATCCTGGAGTATGGCGTGTCCGTGGCCGCGGTCGCGGTGGGCTGGGGGCAGTACCTCAACGAGCTGCTGTCCGGCACGTTCGGCTTCACCATCCCCGAGGCGATCGCCGCGCCGCCCGGTGACGGCGGCATCTTCAACCTGCCCGCGCTGCTGGTCGTGCTGCTCGCGATGGCCTTCCTGCTGGGCGGCGCGAAGGAGAGCGCCCGCGCCAACACGATCATGGTCGCGGTGAAGATCGCCGCGCTGCTGCTCTTCTGCGGCGTCGCCTTCCAGGGCATCCGCGCCGGGAACTACGCCCCCTTCATGCCGCTGGGCATGGCGGGCGTCAGCGCCGCCGGCGCCACCCTCTTCTTCTCCTACATCGGCTTCGACGCCGCCTCCACGGCCGGCGAGGAGGCCAAGAACCCGCAGCGCGACCTGCCGCGCGCCATCATGCTCTCGCTGGTGATCGTCACGGCGCTGTACTGCCTGGTCGCGGCCATCGCCGTGGGCGCGCTGCCCTGGCAGAAGTTCGACGGCGCCGAGGCCGCGCTCGCCGGGATCATGAAGAACGTCACCGGCCAGAGCTTCTGGGCCGTGCTGCTCGCGGCCGGCGCCGTGGTCGCCATCGCCAGCGTCGTGCTGACCGTGCTCTACGGCCAGACCCGCATCCTCTTCGCGATGTCCCGCGACGGCCTGGTGCCCAAGGTCTTCTCCAAGGTCCACCCGAAGACCGGCGCGCCCCGCGCCAACACCGTCATCGTCTCGCTCTTCTGCGGCATCCTGGCCGCCGCCGTGCCGCTCGGCCAGCTCGCCGACGCCACCAGCATCGGCACGCTCTTCGCGTTCGCGCTGGTCAACATCGCGGTCATCGTGCTGCGCAAGACCCGCCCCGAGATGCCGCGCAGCTTCCGCACGCCGCTGTCGCCGCTCTTCCCCGTGATCGGCTTCCTGCTCTGCATCTGGATGATGGGCAGCCTCGACGCCGTCACCTGGGTGGTCTTCGGAGTCTGGATGGCGGCCGGTCTCGTGTTCTACTTCGCTTACGGCATGCGCCGCTCCCGATTGGCCACCGCAGAGAAGTGAACCACCCTCCGTGCGACTGAACGACCTCGACGAACGCATCGTCCACGCCCTGGCTGAGGACGCCCGCCGCTCCTACGCCGACATCGGTCAGGAGGTCGGGCTCTCGGCCCCGGCCGTCAAACGCCGGGTGGACCGGCTGCGCACCGAGGGCGCCATCACCGGGTTCACCGTACGGGTGGACCCGGCGGCGCTCGGCTGGGAGACCGAAGGCTTCGTCGAGCTGTACTGCCGTCGCAACACCTCGCCCGAGGCCATCCACCGTGGCCTCTCGCGCTATCCCGAAGTGGCGTCCGCCTCCACCGTGACCGGTGAGGCGGACGCCATCGTCCAGGTCTTCGCCGCCGACATGCGGCACTTCGAGCGAGTACTGGAACGCATCGCCGGCGAGCACTTCGTCGAGCGGACCAAGTCCGTCCTGGTGCTCTCGCCCCTCCTGCGGCGCTTCTCCTCCGGCTCCCCGGTCTGAGCGCTCGACCGCCTGAGAGCCCGTGTCCGAGCACTTTGAGTGCGGCGCCGCGGTGAGCGCGCGGCAGGGACGCAACGAATCGCCGCGAGCGGCCCATAAGGCGCAACGAATCGGTACGTGGAGCGCAATGGTGCAGCCTTGTACCACTTGCTCCCCGGACCGTACCGTCTAGACGTCTTCCGGAAGACGTTCCTGAGAGCCGTCGTCCGACGACAGGCGCTCTTGAAAGGCGTCGTCCGAACGTCCGTACGCATCACCCGAGGGGTCCCATGTCTTCGCTGCGCACCGCCCTGCTTCAGAGTTCGGGACGGCCCGGAGATGTGGCGTACAACCTCAAGGCGCTGGAGCGGGCCGCCGCCGACGCGGCGGCGGCCGGCGCCGGACTGCTGGCCTGCCCGGAGCTGTACCTGACCGGCTACGCCATCGGCTCCGGCGTCTCCCGGCTCGCCGAGCCGGCCGACGGCGAGAGCGCCGACGAGATCGCGCGGATCGCCGCCGAGCACGGCATCGCCGTCCTGTACGGCTACCCGGAGCGCGACGGCGACACCGTCTACAACTCCGCGCAGCTCATCGGCCCCGACGGCACGCGGCTCGCGAACTACCGCAAGACGCACCTCTTCGGCTGCTTCGAGCAGGAGTGGTTCACCCCCGGCGACGAGCCCGTCGTCCAGACCGAGCTGAACGGCGTCCGGATCGGCCTGCTGATCTGCTACGACGTGGAATTCCCGGAGAACGTCCGGGCCCACGCGCTGGCCGGCACCGACTTCCTGGTCGTGCCCACTGCCCAGATGCATCCGTACCAGTTCGTCGCGGAGTCGATGATCCCGGTCCGCGCCTTCGAGAGCCAGCTGTACGTGGCGTACGTCAACCGCGTCGGCCAGGAGGAGGAGTTCGAGTTCGTCGGGCTCTCCACGCTGGCCGGTCCCGACGGAGTCGTGCGCGCCCGCGCCGGCCGCGGCGAGGAAGTGGTGTACGGGGACGTCGACCCCGGCTTCCTCGCGGCCTCCCGCGAGGCGAACACCTACCTGAAGGACCGCCGCCCCGGGCTGTACGGCTCGCTGAGCTGACCTCGGCGGCGCCCCCGTCGCACCCCCGTCGCACCCCCGTTGCACCCCTGGCCGTCCCGGCCCGTCCCTGGCCGCCCCGCCCTGGCCCCGCCTGCCCCTTTCCCCGCGTTTTGCGCTGTTTTGCAAGGAGTCTCGCCCCCATGACGTCCACGGTGCCCACCGCTGTCCAGCACACCGACGCGCAGCCGCCGATCACCATGTTCGGACCGGACTTCCCCTTCGCGTACGACGACTTCCTCGCCCACCCGGCGGGCCTGGGCCAGATACCCGCGACCGAGCACGGCACCGAGGTCGCGGTCATCGGCGGCGGCCTCTCCGGCATCGTCACCGCCTACGAGCTGATGAAGATGGGCCTCAAGCCCGTCGTCTACGAGGCGGATCAGATCGGCGGCCGGCTGCGCACCGTCGGCTTCGAGGGCTGCGACTCCTCGCTCACCGCCGAGATGGGCGCCATGCGCTTCCCGCCGTCCTCCACGGCGCTGCAGCACTACATCGACCTGGTCGGCCTCACGACCAAGCCGTTCCCCAACCCGCTCGCGCCCGACACCCCCTCCACCGTCGTCGACCTCAAGGGCGAGTCGCACTACGCCCGCACCGTGGACGACCTGCCGGAGGTCTACCACCAGGTCATGAACGCCTGGAACGCCTGCCTGGAGGAGGGCGCGGACTTCTCCGACATGAACCGCGCCCTCCGCGAGCGCGACGTCCCGCGGATCCGCGAGATCTGGGCGAAGCTCGTCGAGAAGCTCGACAACCAGACCTTCTACGGCTTCCTCTGCGACTCCAGCGCCTTCAAGTCCTTCCGGCACCGGGAGATCTTCGGCCAGGTCGGCTTCGGCACCGGCGGCTGGGACACCGACTTCCCCAACTCCATCCTGGAGATCCTCCGCGTCGTCTACACCGAGGCCGACGACCACCACCGCGGCATCGTCGGCGGCAGCCAGCAGCTCCCGCTGCGGCTGTGGGAGCGTGAGCCGGCGAAGATCGTGCACTGGGCCCAGGGCACGTCCCTCTCCTCGCTGCACGACGGCGCGCCGCGCCCGGCCGTGACCCGGCTGAACCGCACCGCCGGCAACCGGATCACCGTCACCGACGCCTCCGGCGACATCCGCACCTACCAGGCGGCCGTCTTCACCGCGCAGTCCTGGATGCTGTTGTCAAAGATCGAGTGCGACGACGCGCTGTTCCCCATCGACCACTGGACGGCGATGGAGCGTACTCACTACATGGAGTCCTCCAAGCTCTTCGTGCCGGTCGACCGGCCCTTCTGGCTGGACAAGGACGAGGACACCGGGCGGGACGTCATGTCGATGACGCTCACCGACCGGATGACCCGCGGCACCTACCTCCTCGACAACGGGCCCGACGAGCCCGCGGTCATCTGCCTCTCCTACACCTGGTGCGACGACAGCCTGAAGTGGCTGCCGCTGGACGCCAACGAGCGCATGGAGGTCATGCTGAAGTCGCTCTCGGAGATCTATCCGAAGGTCGACATCCGCAAGCACATCATCGGCAACCCCGTGACCGTGTCCTGGGAGAACGAGCCCTACTTCATGGGCGCGTTCAAGGCCAACCTGCCGGGGCACTACCGCTACCAGCGCCGGCTGTTCACGCACTTCATGCAGGACCTCCTTCCTGAGGACAAGCGCGGCCTCTTCCTCGCCGGTGACGACATCTCCTGGACCGCCGGCTGGGCCGAGGGCGCCGTGCAGACCGCGCTGAACGCGGTGTGGGGCGTGATGCACCACTTCGGCGGCGGCACGGACACCACCAACCCCGGCCCCGGCGACCTGTACGACGAGATCGCCCCGGTCGAACTGCCGGAGGACTGACCGCCCACCCCGGCCGACCGACGGAGGCCTGACCGCCCTCCCGGCCGGCCGACGGCGGACCGGCCGTCGGCGAACCGGCCGTCGGTGGACCGGCCGCCGTTGAACCGGCCGGGGGCCCGGACTCGGGGACGGGGGGAGTCGCGCGGCGGCTCCCCCCGCAGGCTCAGTGGCCCATCCGCTGACCGCCCGTCCGCCGACCGCCCGTGGTGTCCCGGCCGCGCTTCATATCCCCGCCGCCCGCGCCGCTTCGTACACCTCCGCCGCCAGGTCCTTCAGCTCCTCCGCGTCCCGGGCCCGACCCTGGAGGTCGACCAGGATCTCCTCCAGGCCCACCTCGGCGTGGGCGGCCAGGTCCTCGACGATCTGCGCGACGCTGCCCTGGAAGGGGGCGCGGTCCTGGCCCTCGTACGCCTTGGGTGTGTGCTGGGTGTTCACCCGCAGGACGTTCTGGAACGGGGCCGTGCGGCCGCGCTCCGCGGCCAGGTCCTGTATCTGCCGCCACTGCTCGGCCAGTTTCCTGGCGCCCATGCCCACCGGCATCCAGCCGTCCGCCCGGTCCACCAGGCGGCGCAGCGCCCGCGGGCTGTTGGCGGGCAGCAGCACCGGGATCGGCCGGGCCGGCTTGGGGCCGACCTCGGACGGCGCGATCGTGGTCAGCTCGCCCTCGTACGCCACCGGGTCCGGTCCCCACACCGCCCGGCACACCTCCAGCAGCTCGTCCAGCACCTTGCCGCGCCGCTCGAAGGGGGCCACCGCAGCGGCCGCGTACTCGTCCAGGGACCAGCCCGTGCCGAGCCCGGCGATCACCCGGCCGCCGCTGGCCGCGTCCAGCGAGGCGAGGCTGCGGGCGAGCTGGAAGGGCACGTGCAAAGGAGCGACCAGCACGCTCGTGCCCAGCCTCGCCCGCTCCGTGGCCGCGGCTGCCAGCGTCAGCGTCACCAGCGGGTCGGCCACCGAGCGGTACTGATCGGGCCAGGGCAGGCCCGGTATGCCGTACAACCCCTGAGTCGCGGGCTCGGGGAAGAGCACGCGCTCGAAGACCCAGAGGCTTTCGTAACCGGTCTGCTCGGCGGCGCGCGCCACGTCCGGCACGTCACGCCCGAGGTCGTACTGCCGCATCTGCGGGAGGCTCAGCCCGAGTCGGACAGCCATGTCTGTGCTCCTTCGGATCCGGTTCGCCGGCGGTGTACGAGCGATCAACGTCCGCCGGACCCGCGGGAGTTCCGGCCGCCAGGGGGCGCAAAGGCGCGCGCCCCGGCGCGCACTGATCGTTAGCCCGATCCGGTCACGCGTCGCCGCGCCGTCCCTGCCCGGCCCCCGGCCCTGCCACGCTGACCGCATGACGACGATGCAGCCGACGGGCGCGCCGGCAGGCGTGGCGAAGATCGTGGCGCGGATGCGCGCGCTGGACGCGGCGCTGCCCCCGCGCGACGGCGTCGCGGTGTTCAACCGGGTGTACTTGCAGGTCACCGAGGAGGTCGGACGGCAGATCGGCGCGGGCGGCTTCCGGGACGCGGGCGCGGCCGCCGAGCTGGACGTGCGGTTCGCGCTGCGGTACTTGAGCGCGGTGGACGCCGTCACGGCAGGGCTGCGGGCCCCGGCCTGCTGGCGCCCGCTGTTCCAGCTCCGCTGCCACCCCGGCGTCAAGCCGCTGCAGTTCGCGCTGGCCGGGATCAACGCGCACATCGGGCACGACCTGGCGTTCGCCCTGGTGGACACCTGCCAGGCCCTGGAGTGCGAACCGGCCGCGCTGGAGGCCGACTTCGACCGGGTGGGGCGGGTGCTGACCGGGCTGGAGGAGCGGGTGCGCGAGCGGCTGATGCCGGGCCCCGACCTGCTGGACATCGCCGACCCGCTGACCCACCTGGCCGGCTCGTGGAGCCTGGAGGCGGCCCGGGACGGCGCGTGGGCGGCGGCCCGGGTGCTGTGGAGCCTGCGCGGACTGCCGGAAGTGGGGGAGGAGTTCGCCCAGCGCCTGGACGCAAGCGTCGGCCTGATCGGCCAAATGCTCCTGACCCCACTCCGCGACTGACGGACCCCGACACGCGCCTGAGGGCCACCGGATGCGCGCGGGCCCTGCCCCGCCGCGCTTCGCCGGCCACCCCCTTGGGTAACCCCCTGGTGGGGGCCTCTGGGGTGTGCACCTGTATACGCGCCGCCGGGGCCTGAAACGCGTTGCGCTACGACGCTACCGCCCCGCGCGTGACGCGTTGCGCCACGACGCTACCGCCCCGCGCGTGACCCGTTGCGCCAAGCCCCGGGCCTGACGCGTCCCCCTACGCGGCCCCGCCCCCGCCCTCGCCGTCCGACCCCTCGTCGTACGACGAAGTTCCCTCGTCCAGCAGCGGGTGCTGCTGCTTCAGGTGGGCCGGGGCCAGTGCGCGCAGTACGTGGTAGCCGGAGAGGACGACGATCGTGCCCAGGGCGATGCCGCCCAGTTCGAAGTTGTCGGAGATCTTCAGGCTGACGCCGCCGACGCCGATGATGACGCCCGCGGCCACGGGGACGAGGTTCAGCGGATTGCGCAGGTCCACCTTGTTGTGGACCCAGATCTGCGCGCCCAGCAGGCCGATCATGCCGTATAGGATGACCGTGATGCCGCCCAGTACGCCGCCCGGGATCGCGGCGACCACCGCGCCGAACTTCGGGCAGAGTCCGAAGAGTAGCGCGAAGCAGGCGGCGGCCCAGTAGGCGGCGGTGGAGTAGACGCGGGTGGCCGCCATGACGCCGATGTTCTCGGAGTACGTGGTGTTGGGCGGGCCGCCGAGCGCGGTGGAGAGTACGGAGGCGGCGCCGTCCGCGGAGATCGCGGTGCCGAGCTTGTCGTCCAGCGGGTCGCCGGTCATCTCGCCGACCGCCTTGACGTGCCCGGCGTTCTCGGCGACCAACGCGATCACCACCGGCAGCGCGACCAGGATCGCGGACCAGCTGAAGCTCGGTCCGTGGAAGGAGGGCAGGCCGACCCAGTCGGCCTTGGCGACGGCCGAGAAGTCCAGTCGCCAGTGGTCGGTCACCTTGCCCGCGCCGTTCTGGGAGTGGATCATCCCGAAGACCAGGTCGAAGAGCCAGGACACGAGGTACCCGAAGACCAGGCCGAGGAAGATCGCGATGCGCGACCAGAAGCCGCGCAGGCAGACCACGGCCAGCCCGGTGAAGAGCATGGTCAGCAGCGCCACCCACTGGTCCTGCGGCCAGTACGTACTCGCGGTCACCGGCGCGAGGTTGAAGCCGATCAGCATGACGACCGCGCCGGTGACGACCGGCGGCATCGCCGCGTGAATGATCCGCGCGCCGAACTTCTGCACGGCGAGCCCGATCGCGAAGAGCACCGCGCCGACCACGAGGACCGCGCCGGTCACCGTGGCGCTCGTACCGCCCTGCGCCCGGATGACCGCCGCGACGCCCACGAAGGAGAGGCTGCACCCGAGGTAGGAGGGCACCCGGCCGCGGGTCGCGAGCAGGAAGATCATCGTCGCGACGCCGGACATCATGATCGCGAGGTTGGGGTCCAGCCCCATGAGGACCGGCGACACGAAGGACGCGCCGAACATCGCCACCACGTGCTGCGCGCCGAGGCCCGCGGTACGCGGCCAGGTCAGCCGCTCGTCGGGTCGGACCACGGCACCCGGCGCTGGGGTGCGCCCGTCTCCGTGGAGGGTCCAGCGCACGCCGAGGCCCATGAATGCTCCCGTTCTCGTCAAGTTGTCATGAGGCCACCGACCGGCGGTGACCGGCCAATGTTAGTGCGGGGGCGGTCCGCTTCCGCCTGCTGTGTCCGGGTGCGAGGTGTATGGCCTCGGTCACTCCTCCCGGTGGTGAAAGCGGTCTAAGCGCATGCTTACGATGAAGATGGTTCAACTTTTGAACGCATGTGCCCCGACCACCCCGCACCACCAGGAGTACGACCGTGAGCGCCGCCGCCCCGTATACCGCCGAGACCGCCGAGACCGCCCAGACCCTCCCGTACGGCGAGCTGGTCCCTGTGACGGTCCATTTCGACGACCTCGACGCGCTCGGCATGCTCCACAACTCGCGCTTCCCGCTGCTCGTCGAGCGCGCCTGGGGCGAGTACTGGCACGGCCACGGCTTCGGCTTCGAGGGCGACTGGGCGGCCGCAGGCGACATGGCCAACGTCATCAAGGAGATGCGCGTCTCCTACGAGGCGCCGATCACCCGCCCCGGCCAGTACGCCGCCCACCTGTGGGTCGAGCGCCTGGGCCGTACCAGCCTCACCTACGGCTTCCGGGTCTGCTCGGCGGACGGCGCCACCACGTACGCGCAGGGCCATCGCATCCTGGTCCGCGTCGACGCGCGGACCCTGCGGCCCACGCCCTGGACCGACGAGGGCCGCGCGATAGCCCGCAAGCTCGCCCGCCCGGAGGCCCTGCCGGACGCGAGCTGATCGCCGGCCGCTGCCGAGCGCGCCGGGTCAGGAGGCCTTTAGTGCCCCTTCGGTACCCCTTCACGACCCCTTCAGGTCGAATGTCGCCGAGCTGACCGACGCCCGGCGCTCCGGTACGCGGAGCACGCCCGCGCCCAGTATCAGGCCCAGTGCCAGCACCGTGACCAGCGCGAAGGAGCCGGTCAGCGAGGTGGCCTGGGCGATCGAGCCGATGGCGGAGGGCGCGATCAGGCCCGAGGTGTACGTGATCGTCGCGACGCCCGCGATGGCCTGGCTCGGGGCCGGGCCGCTGCGGCCCGCCGCCGCGAACGCCAGCGGCACGACCACCGCGATGCCCAGCCCGATCAGCGCGAAACCCGCCACCGCCATGACCGGGTGCTGTGCCGTGACGATCAGCAGCCCGCCGGCCGTGGCCAGTACGCCGCCCGCCCGTACCGTGCGCACCGCTCCGAAGCGGGCCACCACGTGGTCGCCCGCCAGTCGGGCCGCCGCCATCGTGCAGGCGAACGCGGTCGTCGAGCCGGCCGCGAGCCCCGCCGACGTGCCCAGCACGTCCCGCAGGTACACCGCCGACCAGTCCAGGCTCGCGCCCTCGGCGAACACCGCGCAGAAACCGACCGCGCCGATGATCAGCGCGGACTTCGGGGGCAGCGCGAACCGCGGCGGCGGATGCTCGTCCGGGGTGCTGCGCAGGTCCAGTACGCCCTGGCAGAAGACCGCGCCCAGTACGGTCAGCACGCCCGCGGCGAGCGAGAGGTGGAAGCGGGCGTCGGTGGCGGCGTGGGCCGCGACCGTACCGGCCGCCGAGCCCAGCAGCGCGCCCACGCTCCACATGCCGTGCAGCCCCGACATGATCGGCTTCTCCAGGCGCTGCTCGACCTCGACGCCCAGCGCGTTCATCGCCACGTCCGAGGTCCCGGCCGCGGCCCCATAGACCAGCAGCGCGCCGCAGAGCGCGTAGAGGTTCGGGGCGAGTGCGGGCAGCGCGAGGGCGAGCGTCCACAGGGCGAGCAGTCCGCGCAGCGCCGTACGGGCGCCGAAGCGGTGGCTGATCCGGCCGGCCAGCGGCATCGCCAGGGACGCGCCGATCGCGGGGAACGCGAGCGCGAGCCCGAGCTCCCCGGCGCTGACGCCGGTGTGCTCCTGGATCCAGGGGACGCGGGTGGCGAAGTTGCCGGTCACCGAGCCGTGTACGAGGAAGACCAGCGCCACCGACCAGCGTGCGCGGCGCAGTTGGCGGGGCGGGGCTGCCGCTGCGGAACCACCGTTGACGGGCATGGCGGCAAACTATCAGGGTCCCTGCCTATTAACCTCCGATATTTGCGGGGCGTGTGCTCTGGAAGGATTCCGCCATGCCTGACACCTCCGCGCGCACCGGCCGTACGGCGTCCCGTACCGCGTCGCCGCGCACCGCGCGGGCCATCAACGACCGCATCGCTCTCCAACTGCTGGAGGACGAGGGTCAGATGACGGCCCATCAGCTCAAGGAGCGGACCGGGCTGTCCCGGCCGACGGTGGCCGACCTCGTCGAGCGGCTGCGGGCCGCCGGGCTGATCGCGGTCGTCGGCGAGACGGGCGCCGACCGCCGCGGCCCCAACGCCCGGCTCTACGGCATCGTCGCCGACCGCGCCCACCTCGCCGGCATCGACGTTCGCACGCACGGCGTCACCGTCGCCGTCGCCGACCTGCTCGGCGTCATCCGCGCGCAGGAGTCCGTACCGGTCGCCGAGGACGCCGCCCCCGAGGACGCGGTGGCCGGCGCGTACGCCGCGCTGGACCGTGCGCTGGCGCGCGCCGGCGG
>NZ_JBEPFC010000038.1:0-49219 GCF_040301705.1 Streptomyces sp. NPDC000151
CGGCGACGGGACGGGCACGCGCCCCGCCCACCACGAGGCGGCCGAGGACGCCCGGGCGAGCGAGCCGGTGTCCCTGGGGACGCAGCTGGCCCACACCGGTACCCAGCAGATCGGCGTCGCGGCCGGCACCGGCGCCGCGCTGGTGCTCGGCGGGGCGATCCTGTACCGCCGGGCGCGTCCGGCCAGGCGCTGACGCCGGCTGCCCGGTGAGCGGTGCGGCGCCGGGCAGTACGGCGGGGCGGACGCGGGCGGCACGGGGAGGCGAGTGGCGCGGCAGTGCGGGCGGCACAGGCGGCCGGGGAGAAATTCGGATTTCCTTATGGACGGATGTGCGGGCGTCCAGGAAGCGGGCGAACGGCAACGCCGAAAGGGGCGCCGGAATTCCCGTCGTTCGGGTGGAACGGGAAAAAGGAGCGGGCCCGCAGTTTCCGTGTGCGGACCGGGTCGTTACGCATGACGACAGCGGCGGAACGTACGGCACGCCACACTGCCTGCGCGACGCGCAGGGCGTCGTCGTCGCCCTCGCCGCTGCGGAAAGGAACGCTGAAGATGAAGCTCGCGAAGACCGCGGCGATCCTCGCCGGCTCCGTGGTGGCGCTGGCGGCCGGGACCCCCGCGTTCGCCGCCCCCGCCCCCTCGACATCCCCGAGCATGAGCCTGAACGGCGGGCTGAACGACGCGCTCGCCAACGCGGGCAAGGCCGAGGTCGACCCGCTGGTGGACAACGCGCACCGCACCACGCACGCGCTGGCCAGTGGCGATGCCGAGGGGCTGCTGGACGGCGTCACCGGCCTCGCGGGGCACCTTCCGCTGGCCGGACTGCCGCTCGGGAAGTGACGCCGCCGCACCGCCGGGCGGCCGATCCGGCGCAAGGATCAGCCGCCGTGCAGCGGGACGGCGTACGGCCCGTCCGGGCCCGCGACCGCGAGGACGGTTCCAGGTGAAGGGGATCGGAATCGCCCCCGCTGATCGGCCGCTCGATCAACATACCTTGCTCCGGCCCGTTATTCGGCGCACTGCCGAATTTACCGTCGAACGGCGGACGCCGGTCGCCGGCCCGCTTTCGCGGGATTGTGTGCGGGATTCCGCGGGTCGAATGCGCGCACGGCGGTCCGCGTATTCCACCGTACGGCTGTGCCGTCGCGGTGAATTCGATGCGCGGGCGAAGAACCATATGGGTGAAAGTGCAAAACCAAACCCGCTGAAAAGAGTTGGGCAGAGCGCTCCGGATGCGGGCATTCAGTAACAAGAAGGGTGAATCGTGATCAAGAAGTTCATGGCCTCGGCCGCAGTCGCAGCGTCCATCGTCGGTGCCTCGGCCGCCGCCGCTCCGCAGGCGATGGCTGTTGGTGACGACGAAGGTGCCACCGCCATCAACGGCAACGGTGCGTCGCAGTCGTTCGGCAACTCCACCACCCACGGCGACATGAGCCCGCAGATCGGACTGATCCAGGGCTCGCTCAACAAGCCCTGCATCGGCCTGCCGGCCAAGGCGAACATCGGATCGCTCATCGGCCTCATCCCGATCACGGTCCAGGACATCAACGTCCTCTCCTCGCCGCAGAACCAGCAGTGCACCGAGAACTCCACCCAGAACAAGGGTGACGAGGCGCTGTCGCACCTGCTCGACGACATCCCGATCCTGTCCGCGAACGGCGTCGGCAACGAGTAAGTGCCCCGAGGGCCCGGGCCGTTCACCCTCCGCGTGGACGGCCCGGGCTTCTTGCTGCCCGAGGCCCGGGCCGGGGCGCCGGAGAACGGGCGGAGGGGCCGGTGCGGGCACGGCTGTGGCCCCGGCCGCCGCGGGTGTGGGCGGCGGACCGGGGCGGGTGTGGCGTACGGCCGGAGCCGGAGCTACCGGAGGCCGTACGGGTCAGAGTTCGTACGGCTCAGAGTTCGTACGGCCGTTGGCGGGGTGGTCTGCGTGGCGGGTCGGGTACGCGCGGTGGCCGCAGCGGCGGGATGCGCGGGCCGGTCTGCGGCTCGGCGTCGTCGGGGCGTTCGCGGCGGGGCGGGTACGGGCCCCGCGCGTGCCACTCGGCCAGCAGCCGGTCGTAGATCGGCGTCGGCTCCTCCCGCACCCAGCGGCCGGGCCGTGGCACGCGCGGAGGCTGCCGGTCCGCGTGCTCGTCGTCGTCCTTCATGTCCACGTCCACGTACAACCGCCCGCCCCGGCCGCGGGTTATGCCGGGTGTGGGCCGAAGGAGTTATGCCCGTGGAGCCGGGCGGGGGAGCGGGCCGTCAGTAATCCACGTCCGGAGTCTGCGCGGACGGCGTCTGTGCGGCCGGTGCCTGTGCGGCCGGTGCCTGCGCGGACGGCGGGCGCTGCTGGAGGCCGGAGGTGCCGGGGGCCTGCCCCCAGGTGTGCTGCGGGCTGTTGAGAATGGTCTTGGCCAGGTCGCCGGCGGCGGTGACGGTCTGCTGGGCGGCGGTCACGACATCGGCCCGGTCGCGCGCGCCGAGGGCCTGCACCAGCGCTTCGATCTTCGCCTGGAGATCGCCGATGGCCCGGGCCCGCGGCCCGGCGGCGGCCGCCGCCCGGGTGCTGGTCGTCTCCGGGTTCCTGGCGGCATCCGCGCCGGTGGGGTCGGTGGGGGCGTACGGAGCGGCGGCGTACGGGGTGTCACCGGCGTACGGGTCGGCCTGGGCGTACGGGTCGGCCTGGGCGTACACGTCGGAGGACGCGTCCGTACCGGTCAGCCCGTACTGGTCCGTCGAGTAGCCCGGAGCCGGCCTCGCGTCGCGGCCCTGCAGTTTGGCGAGTTCGGCGGCGATGGCCTGGGCCTCGGTCTTGGTGTGCGCGGTGGAGCCGCTGTCGTCCTTCTTCAGCGCGTCGCCGACCACGTGGAGCACGTCGCTGAGGGCGCCCAGCAGGCCGCCGGACTCGTTGCTGCTCTGCGGGGTGTCGGCGCCGGGCGCCATGACGGCGGCGTCGGGCGGCGCGGCGTTCCGTTCGGCGACGGCCGCGGCGGCCGGGCCGGCCGTGCCGAGGACGAGGGCGCCGCAGGCGGCGGAGGTGACGACGAGTCCGGGCTTCCGGAGCATGCGCATGGTGGTCCTTTCGGGTGACCGGGAGGAGCGGCCGGTGGTCGGCGCGGCGGTGCCGTCGAGCGGTACCGCCGAGCGGTGCGTCGGGGGAACGCCGAGATACCGTCACGGTGCAAAGGCCCGTCACGACGCGCAATTCATCGGCAACGCGCCGTCAGTAGCCGCCGGTTGCGGTCGCATTGTCTGACCTGCTCTTTCGCCCTGAGCAGCGAGGACGGCGGGGCTGCGGCCATTCGTGGCGGTGCGGACGCGCGGTCGAGTGGCCCGGATGAGCGTGGTGGTGCGGCGGCCGGCCGCCGCCGGGGCGCACGGCCGGGTGGCACCGGGCCCGGAGTCATTACCTCCCGGCCCGCGGCGGCGTTGCACTGGGTGTGGCGGAACGTGTCACTGGCCGTGATGCGTGGGCCTTCGCGGGGCGGTGCCGTCCTTCACCCTCCGGCACCGTCCCGCCTCCCGTTTCGGAGGCGCGCTCGTACGGCTGAGGGAACGTATCTTCACACCGTCCCCGGTGCAGGCGTATTCCGTACCCGGTACGGGTGCGAGCCGCAACCCGGGGCCATGGGTCCGAGTTGAATCCCGGCGTGGAGCTCTTTCTCGACAGACAGCGCCCGGGAGTCGTGCCGCGCCCCGCGATGGAGCCGACCCCGATCTATGACCGGCTGCTGGCCGAATGGCGGGCGGGCACCGTCCGGCGGCCCGCCGCCCTGTGGCCGCACGACGAGACGGTGTGCGGCACCGGCCAGGGGCCCGGCGGTCCGGGCCCCGGCCCGGGAGGCCCCGGCCGCCCCGGTGGCCCGTCCGGCGGGCGGCTGCCCGCCGTGGTGCCGCCCTCGATGGTGCGCAGGGGCAGGGTGCCCGTCGCGCCGCGTCCGGTGTCCGCCTCGCACCCGCTGTGAGGGCGGCGCCGGGCGGCGCTCAGCGGGTGGCGCTCAGCGAGCGGCGTTCGTGCGGTCCGGCGGGCAGTCGCGCGGCCGCGGGATGGCCGGTCCGAAGGCGAGCGCCTGCCGCACGACCTCCTGGGCGGTGGGCGGCACGTCGGGCCAGAAGATCAAGTCGCTGACGTAACGGCATCGCAGGGCCTGCTCCAGCCAGTCCAGATGGGCGTAGAGCTCGGTCTCGCCGTCGTACGCGCCGTCCAGGATGCGCTGGACGAGGGCGACGGCCCGCCGCCGTACGGCCTCGTCCGCGGCGCCGTCGCGGGCGCCCCCACGCCCGCCGTCACCGCACTCCCCGTCGCGGCCGGCGTCGCCGCGCCCCTCGTCGCCGCCGCTGCCGCTCTGGTCGCTCTCCAAGCGTGGCTCCCTGTCGTCCCTGACCGGTCCCCCAGAGCCTGTCACTCTTCGGCGGCCACCAAAACCTCAGGGCCCCTGGACGGCCGACAGCGGTACGTGGCTCCGGATCCGGCTCGGCGGTTGCGCTCCCCCGACGGGCGGTGTGCGCGCCGGCGCACCGACGGGCCGGATCCGATGTGACGATCTCATCGGACCGGTCCAACGGCTGACTAACATGTGCCCAACCATGTGGCCAACGGGTCGGCCTGTACGGAGGAGCAACATGCGGTTCGGCCTGTTGGGCCCGCTGACGGTGCACGACGGCGCGGGCGGGGCCCGCCCCCTCAGCAGCGCGAAGGGACAGGCGCTGCTGGCCGCCCTGCTGTTGCGCGCGAACCGCGTCGTACCGGTCGACGTACTCAAGGAAGCGCTCTGGGGCGGGCACGCGCCCGCCTCGGCCAACGCCTCGCTCTACAACCACGTCACGCGGCTGCGCCGGACGCTCGGCGCGGACGGCGACGGCCGGATCGGCTCGGTGGCCCCCGGCTATCTGCTGCGGGTCGGGGCGGGGGAGCTGGACAGCACCGAATTCACCGCCGCCGTACGGCGTGCCCGGGAGGCCTACGCCCGTGCGGACTGGGCCGCGGTGCTCGGTGAGGCCGCCACGGCGTCCGCACTGTGGCGCGGCCGCCCACTGGACGGGCTGCCGGTCGAGGTGTCCGACGCGCTGGCCGCCCAGCCGTTCGTCCAGCAACTGGAGGAGGAACGGCTCCAGTTGCTGGAGTGGCGGTACGACGCCGAGCTGCGGCTCGGGCGGCCCGGTGGGCTGGCCCCCGAGCTGTACCGGCTCACCGCCGAGCACCCGTTGCGCGAGGGCTTCCACCGGCAACTGATGCTGGTACTGCGCAGGACGGGCCGGCAGGCGGAGGCGCTCGCGGCCTTCCAGGCGCTGCGCCGGCGGCTGGTGGACGACCTCGGCGTCGAGCCGGGCGCGGCGGTCCAGGAGGCGCTCCAGGAGGTGCTGCGGGAGGACCCGGAGCCGACCGGGAGGAACACGCCCGAGGGCACCGCCGAGAACACCGCCGAGGGCGTCCCCGAAGGCGTCACCCGAGGCGCTCCCGTAGGGGCCGCCACCCGGACCGAACCGCAGCCCGCCACCCCGACAGAACCGGCGCCCGCCACCCCTACGGACCCAGAGACCACCACCGCCACGGAACCCAGCCCCGCCCACCGTCCCGCCCAACTCCCGCCCCCGCCCGCCCCCTTCCTCGGGCGCGACGAGCAGGTCGCCGCGCTGTACGACGCGTTGGCGCCGCGTGGCGGCCGGGCCGCGACCGCCGTGCTCAGCGGCATGGCGGGCGTCGGGAAGAGCGCGCTGGCCGTGCACGTCGCCCATGGGCTGCGCGAGCAGTACCCGGACGGACAGCTCTTCCTCAATCTGCACGGCGCCAACCCCGGCGTCGCGCCCATGAGCGCGCTCCAGGCGCTGGAGGTGCTGCTGCGCGACCTCGGGGTGCCGAGCGGGCGGGTACCGGACGAGGTGGACGCCGCCTCGGCGCTGCTCCGCTCGACCCTCGCCGGGGCCCGTACCCTCCTCGTCCTCGACGACGCGGCCGGCGCGGCCCAGGTGCGGCCGCTGCTCCCGGCGGGCCCCGGCTGCGCGGTGCTGGTCACCAGCCGGTCGCCGCTGGCCGCGCTGGACGGCGCGGTGCACCTCCCGCTGGCCAGGCTCGCCGAGCGGGACAGCGTGGACCTGATCAGCCGGGTGTCGGGGCACGGCCGGGTGCCGGCGGGCAGCCCGGCGGCGCGTCGGCTTGCGGAGCTGTGCGGGCAGCTGCCGCTGGCGCTGCGGGTGGTCGCGGCCCGGCTCGCGGCCCGCCGCGCGCTGACCGTGGAGGCGCTGGTGGAGCTGCTGGACGGGCAGGACGGGCGCCTCGATCACCTGGAGTACGACGACCTGAGCGTGCGGCGCTCGCTGGCCGTCGCGTACGACGCGCTGGTGGCGTCGGAGCGGCCGGCCGACCGGGACGCGGCGCTGGCGCTGCGCCGGATGGGCGCGCTGGACCTGCCCGAGTACGAGACGGAGCTGGCGGCCCGGCTGATGGACGCGGGCACCCGGCGGGCCGGCGCCGCGCTGGACCGGCTGGTGGACGTGGCGCTGCTGGAGGAGGTGGCGTTCGGCCGGTACGCGCCGCACGACCTGGTGCGGGACTTCGCGCGGGAGCTGGCGGCGCGGCACGAGGGCGCGGCGGAGCGGGAGGCGGCGGCGCGGCGCGGCGTGGAGTGGTTCGCCGCCCGCGCCGCGCAGTCCGTACGGGTCTTCCTGCCGCCGTCGCCCTTCCAGGCGCTGCGGCTGGCGGGCGAGCCGAAGGAGGCGGCGGCGCCGTTCGCGGACACGGAGGAGGCGTTCGGCTGGGGCGACCGCGAACTGGCCGTCATGAGCGGTCTGGTGGCGCGGCACGTGCGTACCGCGTACGGCAGGGACGCGGCGGTGACGCTGGTACGGATGCTCGTGCCCTATCTGCAACGGCGCGGGCGCACACAGGAATTGGCCGATCTGAGCGACCTGGCGCGGGCCGGGGCGCGCGAGTCCGGGGACGCGGCCGCCGAGGTGGTCGCGATGAGCGACCTGGCCAGCGCGTACTACATGTCGGGGCGCTACGAGAAGGCGCTCGTGCTGATCGACGACGCGATCGCCAGGTGGCGGCTGCTGGGCGACGACGAGTGGCTGCAGCGGGTGCTCAGCAACCGGGGGCTGCTCCTGTACGTACTGGGGCGGGCCGAGGAGTCGGCGGCGGCGCAGGAGGAGGCGCTGGCGTACGCGCACCGGCTGGGCGACGACCACGCGGTGGCGATCTGCCTGAGCCACCTGGGCAACCTCTACGAGCTGACGGACGCGCGCAAGGCCATCGAGTACCACCGGCGCAGCCTGGAGGCGGGCGTGCGGCTGGAGAGCGCACGGTTGCAGCAGACGGCGCGCTGCAACATCGGGTGCGCCTATCTCACGCTCGGCGAACCGGAGGCCGCGGTCGGCCAGTTCGAGGAGGCGCTGCGCTCCCTGGAGGACTCCACCGACTGGCACACCGTCTCCGAGAGCCGCCTCGGGCTGATCCGCGCGCTGCGCACGCTGGCGCGGGCGGAGCGGGCCGCGCGGGAGTGCGCGACGCTGCTGGACCTGGCCGAGCTGCGCGGTGACGCGTACACCGCGGGCAAGGCGCGGTACGAGTACGGACACGTTCTGCGCACCCTCGGGCGCGCGGCGGAGTCGGACGAGCAGTGGCGGCTGTCGCTGGCGGCGCTGGACGGCACGGACGCCGATGTGCTGGCGGAGTTGCGCACTCTCGTGTGACGTGGTGGGCCCTGTGGTGGCCCTGCGCGGTAAATCCATGGCCAGTGAATTACCCCTCGTATTCCTCCCTTGTCGCGCCGCCCGTGGCCTGATTGCACCGGGTCCGCTTAGCCCGCCTGGCGCACACGAATAGGAAAACGGATAAACTGGTGCAATTGTGGTGGGAGTTGTCATGGGCTCCGGTACCTGGCAGGGGTGGGCGGTCTGCTCCGGTCGGCACACGGGGCCCGCCGCCAGCGTCCAGGAGGTCCCATGCTCCGAAGCGCCGTCCGCAGCGCCGCAGCCGGTCTCGTCCTTCTTTTCGCGGCGGTGCTCGCCGCCGACGCGGGTGTCCCGGGCGGTGGTGTCGCGGCCCCGCCGGCCCCGGTCCGGCTGGTCTCCGCCCAGAAGGGGCTGCCGCTCGACGGCCCCACGGTCATCGCGCACCGGGGCGCCGCCAAGTACGCCCCGGAGAACACCCTCGCCGCGGTCGACGAGGCCGACCGGCGCGACGTCGAGTGGGTCGAGAACGACGTGCAGCGCACCAAGGACGGCAAGTTGGTCGTCATCCACGACGCCACGCTCAAGCGCACCACCAACGTCGAGAAGGTCTATCCCGACCGGGCGCCGTGGCGGGTGGGGGACTTCACCGCGGCCGAGATCGCCAAGCTGGACGCGGGGAGCTGGTTCGGCAAGAAGTTCGCGGGGGAGCGGGTGCCCACCCTCGCCGCGTACTTGAACCGGGTGGACCGCAACGACCAGCACCTCCTGCTGGAGATCAAGAACCCGGAGAAGTACCCGGGCATCGAGAAGCAGATCCTCGCCCAGTTGCGGTCGTCCGGGTGGCTGGACGCGACGCACGTGTTGGACGGGCTCGTCGTCCAGAGCTTCGGCGTCGCCGCCGTCCGCCGCGTGCACGCCCTGCAGCCGGACGTCCGTACAGCGGTGCTCGGCACGCCGAGCCGCGCGCGGCTTCCGGAGTACGCCCGGTTCGCCGACTGGATCAATCCGCCGTACAAGGACCTGAGTTCGGCCTATGTGTCCGCTGTGCAGAGCCTGTGGGGACCGCACGCCGACCGCATGGAGGTGCACACTTGGGGCGTCTCGGTCGGTCAGGCCAAGCGGGCGTTCTCGGCCTACAGCGTCGACGGCGTGATCCTCTGACCTGGGCCTTCGTGCTCACCTTCGCCGCACCGGTTGCCGTGTGACGTACCTGGCATGTGAAGCATGTGAGGAGACGATTTACGGGATTCGGTGTGCCGGGCTAGGGTGCCTCTGATGTTCTCAGCTGCCTCGCTCCCCGCAATTCCGGTAAGACGGAGAATGCTCTCCCTGGGTTGCCTGGGGGAGGGGACATGAACAATCTCGCGCAGCCGCACAGTGAGCGGCGCACCCCTCTCCCGCCCACGCGGACCGCACCGCAGCCGGCGGCCCCGGACGCCGCGGCAACGGGCGGAGCGCGGCAGGCCGGCCGGAAGCGCGCCGAGGCGCCGAAGAACGGCAAGCAGCGGGACGCCTTCTTCGACAACGCCAAGTACCTGGCGATCGTGCTGGTGGCCATGGGTCACTCGTGGGAACCGCTGCGGGACGGCAGCCGGTCGGCGGCGGCGCTGTACATCACGGTGTACGCCTTCCACATGCCGGCCTTCATCATCATCTCCGGCTACTTCTCGCGCAGTTTCGACATGCGCAAGGACCGGCTGCAGCGGCTGATCACCGGCGTCGCCGTGCCGTACATCCTCTTCGAGACGGCGTACACGCTGTTCAAGCGGGTGGCGGACGACGACCCCGGCTACCCCATCAGCCTGCTGGACCCCTGGTACCTGACATGGTTCCTGGTCGCGCTCTTCATCTGGCGGCTCACCACGCCGCTGTGGAAGATCGTGCGCTGGCCCGTGCCGCTCGCGCTCGCCATCGCCGTACTGGCGTCCGTCTCGCCGGACATCGGCGACGACCTGGACCTCCAGCGGGTGCTGCAGTTCCTGCCGTTCTTCGTCATCGGCCTGTGCCTGAAGCCCGAGCACTTCCTGCTGGTGCGCAACAAGCGGGCGCGCATCCTGGCCGTGCCGGTCTTCGCGAGCGCGCTGGTCTTCGCGTACTGGGCGGCGCCCCGGATGAACGCCGCGTGGTTCTACCACCGCGACAGCGCCCAGGAGATGGCGGCGCCGTGGTGGTCCGGCGCGGTCATGACGCTGGCGATGTTCGGCTGCTCGCTCGTCCTGGTGGCGTGCTTCTTCGCCTGGGTCCCGGGCCGTCACATGTGGTTCACCGCACTCGGCGCCGGCACCCTGTACGGCTACCTGCTGCACGGCTTCCTGGCCAAGGGGTCGCGCTTCTGGGACTGGTACGACGCCCACTGGATGCACACCCCGCTCGGCGCGATCGCGCTGACGCTGATCGCGGGCACGATCATCACGCTGCTCTGCACGCCACCCGTGCAACGGATCTTCCGGTTCGCGATGGAGCCCAAGATGGCCTGGGCGTTCAAGAAGGACGCCGCGGAGGTGGCCCGCCACCGGAAGTGACGCGCTGAGCGCACAGAACGTCTGTGCGATCCTGGAGGGGCCCGGTCCGTACAGCGGACCGGGCCTCTCTCTTGCGTACGGAGGCGGCGGCATGTCGGATTCGGGCTGGTCCGGGGAACAGCTGGACCTGGACGGCTACCTGCGGCGCATCGGGTACGCGGGGGACCGCACGCCGACGCTCGCCACGCTGCGTGCCCTCCAGGCCGGCCACACGGCGGCCATCGGCTTCGAGAACATCGACGTGCTGCTGGGCCGCGGCCTCCCGCTGGACCTGCCGAGCCTCCAGGACAAGCTCGTCGTACGCGGCCGCGGCGGCTACTGCTACGAGCAGAACCTCCTCTTCGCCGCCGCCCTGGAGCGGCTCGGCTTCGCCGTCTCCGGGCTCGGCGCCCGCATCCGGATGGGCGAGGACAAGCTCCGCCCGACCACGCACGCGCTGCTGAAGGTGCGGCTGGACGGCGAAGACTGGATCACCGACGTCGGCTTCGGCGGCGAGGGCCTGCTCGCGCCGCTGCCGCTGCGCGCGGGGCACGAGGAGCGGCAGGGCGGCTGGACCTTCGGAGTGGTACGGGAGGAGACGGGCCCGGTCGGCACCTGGGTGCTGCGCTCGCTGCACCCGGAGGGCTGGTTCGACCTGTACTCCTTCACCGAGGAGCCGCGTTGTCCGGCCGACTACGCCGTCTTCCACCACTACATCGCCACGCACCCGCACTCGCCGTTCGTGCGGCGCCTGGTGCTCCAGCGGCCAGGGCCCGACCTGCGGCGCACGCTCATCGGCAGCGAGCTGACGCTGACCGGGCCGGACTTCTCGTCGGAGAAGCGGCAGGTGACGGCGGCCGAACTGCCGGACGTGGCGGCGGAGCACTTCCGCATACGGCTCAGCGAGGAGGACGTGAAGGCACTGGCGGAGATCTACGGGGAGTAGCCGGGCGCCGGCCGCTCGGGCGCTGTCGCCCGGCCGCCCTTCAGGACACCACCGCGATACCCTCGATCTCGACGAGCGCGGCCTCGTCCCACAGCCGCGTCGCGCCGATCACGGCCATCGCCGGATAGTCGCCGCCGGCCAGCCGCTTCCAGACCCGGCCGATGGCGGCGGCGTTGCGGCGGTAGTCGGCCACGTCCACCGCGTACACCGTCAGCTTGGCCAGGTCGGCGGGGCCCGCGCCGGCCGCCTCGGCGGCGGCCAGCAGATTCGTCAGCGCCTGCTCGAACTGCTCGACGACGCCCGTGCCGACGATCCGTCCTGCGCCGTCCAGCGCGGTCTGCCCGGCGAGCAGGACGAGCGTGCCCGAGGCGGCCCGCACGGCGTGACTGAAGCCGGTCGGCGGGGACAACTGCGGTGGGTTGATCCGCTCCAGCTCGCTCATGCTCACGCCTCCGCCTCAGCCGCCGGTCGTCGCCACCAATTCGTAGCGCACACCCAGCGATTGAAGCGCCTCCTGCTCCTCCTGCGGAAGATCCTGGTCGGAGATGACGAGATCGAAGTCGGCCAGCGGAGCCAGCTCGTACAGCGCCTGGCGGCTGAACTTGGAGTGGTCCACGAGCAGCACCTTGCGCCGGGCCGCCGCCATCAGGGCCCGCTTGACCAGGACGTTCTCCTGGGCCTGGTGGTAGCAGTGGCCGTTGTCGACGGCGGAGGTGGACAGGAAGGCGACATCGGCGCGGAAGCTGCGCGCGATGTCGGCGGTGGACATGCCGAGGAAGGCGTTGAACGCGGCGTGGTACTCGCCGCCCAGCGCGATCACCCGGATGTCGGGCTCGTCCGCCAGCTCGTTGATCACCTGCAGGGAGTTGGTGATCACGGTGTACGCGCCGCGTCCGGAGAGCGACCGGGCCAGCGGCAGCGCCGTACTGGAGTCGTCGATGATCACCGCCTGGCCGGGCTCCGCTATGGCCAGCGCCGCGGCGCAGATGGCTTCCTTCGCCGCGACGTGTTCGCTGCCGCGCCAGCGCGCGTTGGACTCGAAGAGGGCGTTGGGCGCGGCCGTGGCGCCGCCGCGGACCTTACGGAGCCAGCCCTGGTGTTCGAGGGTGTCCAGGTCGCGGTGGATGGTCATCTGGCTGACGGCCAGCTCCTGGACCAGGTCCTCGATGCTGACCTGGCCCTCGGCGAGCACCCGGTCCGCGATCCGCTTCCGGCGGTCCTTGGGGCCGAGCTTGGCCGGGGAGGCGGCGTCGCCGGACGGGGGCGCGGCGTCGTCGGCCGGGGGCGCGGCGTCGTCGGCCGGGGGCGCGGCGTCAGGGGTCCCCTCGGCAGTGCCGTCGGCTGTCCCTTCGGTACCGGTCAACGCTCGTCCTCTCCCGGATGGCGGTCATCCACGTCCTCACGGCCCGGCCGACCGCACCGGGGCCTCCTCGGAGTTTAGAGCCTGTACGGGCGTCTTCCCCTGGTCCGGGCTGCCCGTACGACCGGTCCGGGCGTGCGCGTACGACTGGTCCGGGCGTGCTTGTACGACGCCGTACGACAACTCGCCGCGGCTCAGCTCACTTCGCGTCCGCGTAGCACTCCACCACCGCCGTGGTGAAGGGGAAGCGGACCGGGGTGGGGCCGAAGGCGAGGCGGCCCGCCAGGTCGGCGGCCGCGGCGATGGCCTGCGCCACCGCGGGCGCCTCCTCCTCGGGGCAGTGCACGATCACCTCGTCGTGCTGGAAGAAGACCAGCTCGGCGCGCATCCCGGCTTCGTGCAGCGATTGGCGGAGCGCGGCCAGTACGAGCAGCGCCCAGTCGGCGGCGCTGCCCTGCACGACGAAGTTGCGCGTGAAGCGGCCGCGGGCCCGGGTGCCCGCCGTGCTGCCGTACGAGGGCGGGGCCTCCTCCTGAGGCAGGCCCGCCTCGTCGGGCGGAACCACCGAGGCGGGCGGGCTGGTCCGGCCCAGCCACGTGCGCACGAGGCGGCCCTCCTCGCCCGCCCGCGCCGCGTCGTCCACGTACGCCACCGCGGCCGGATACCGGCGGCGCAGGTCCGCCATGTGCTTGAGCGCGTCGCCCGAGGTCTGGCCGTAGATCGCGCCGAGCAACGCGAGCTTGGCCTGCGCGCGGTCGCCGCCGAAGGCGCGGGCCGCCAGGTCGGCGTACAGGTCCCGGCCGCTGCCCGCGACCTCCATCAGGCCGCGGTCCCGGGAGACGGCCGCCAGCACCCGCGGCTCCATCTGGTCGGCGTCCGCGACCACCAGCCGCCAGCCGGGGTCCGCGACCACTGCCCGCCGGATCACCTTGGGGACCTGCAGCGCGCCGCCGCCGTTGGTGGTCCAGCGCCCGGAGACCGTGCCGCCGGGAAGATACTCCGGGCGGAACCGGCCCTCGTGCACCCACTGCTGGAGCCAGGACCAGCCGTGCGCAGTGTGCAGGCGGTAGAGCCGCTTGTACTCCAGGAGCGGGGCGACGGCCGGGTGGTCGATGCGGAGCAGCTCCCACTTGCGGGTGGAGGCCAGCTTGATGCCGGCCCGGTCGAAGGCCCGGATGATGTCGGCCGGCAGGTCGGGACGGACCCGCACGCCCTCCCCGAACGCGCGGGACACCTCGTCCGCCAGCTCGGCCAGCCGCTGCGGCTCCAGGCCGCGCCCATAGCGCTCGCCGAGCAGCCCGTCCAGCAGCGCGCGGTGCACGTCCGCGCGCCAGGGCACCCCCGCCCGGTGCATCTCGGCGGCGACCAGCATCCCGGCCGACTCCGACGCGAGCAGCAGCCGCGTCCGCTCCGGCCGCTCGGTCTTCTCCGTACGCGCCAGCTGGCCCGCGTACACCTCCCGCAGCGCCGTGAACTCGTCCGTGCCCGGCGGCAGCGGGGCCGGGCCCGGCTCGAAGAGCGAGGGCTGCGTCTCCGCGGTACGCACGGGCGGGTCGTCCGGCACCGGCAGACCGTGCAGCCGCGCCCAGGCCGCCGCGAGCGACCGCGGCTGGCCCGACTGGCCCTCCTCGTGCCCGATCAGCAGCGCCTCGGCGGCCTCGACGTCGTAACACCGCTCGACCCGCACCCCGGCCGCGAGCAGCTTGCGGTACGACTCCGCCGTGGACCGCCACACCCAGCGCTCCACGTCCGGCCGCGCCCGCACCGCCGTGATCAGATCCGGCTCCTCGGCGACCGCACCGACAGCCGCTCCCGCCCCGTCCACCGCACACAGCCGCACACCCCCGCTCGCCGATCCGCCCACCACCCACCGCATGGTTCGAGTTTCGCACCGGGGTACGACATTCCGGCCGTGGCGGCGCCTCGTCCGGCCCCCGTCGTCCCCCCGCCGTCAGATCTCCTGTATCGATATCGGGCGGTCGTGGCCCGTGCAGCGGGCCAGGTGGGCCGCCTCGGCCGCCAGGCCCTCGTCCGGCACCGGGCCGTGCTCCGCCACGTGGTCCTTGAAGAGACTGACCTGTACGGCCGTGTCCGTGAAGGCCCAGACGCCCGCGACCCGGCCGCCGTGCACGACGACGGGGGAGATCCACCCGGCCGCACGGCTCACGGCCTTCCTGTGGTGGGCCGGGACCAGGCGGCTGTCGGCGGTGCCAGGCCCCAGGACGTACTGGTCGAAGCCGGCCAGCAGCCGCACCTCGCGGGAGGGCCGCGCGGCCGCCAGCGCGTCGGCGTCCTCGCTGCGGACGTACGCACCGGGCTCGCCGTCCACCTCGACCGGCGTGAGCGCGTCACCGAGCGCCGCGAACCAGCCGCGCAGCGTCGCCCTGCGGGTCGCGCCGCGCAGCAGCCACGTGTCGAAGGCGGTGGGCGTCGCCGGGCCGTGCGCCCCCAGGTACGCGGAGATCACCGCCCCGGACGCCTCCTCGGGATCCGGTATGCCGCCCCAGTCCGGCACCCAGGAGCGCGGCGCGGCGAACGTGATGTTCCGCCCCCGGGGCGTGCCGTGGCACAGCCGGCCGCCCCACGCCAGCGGCTTGAGGAGCGCGCTCCAGCCCGAGGACAGCTGCTCGCTGAGGCCGCCGAGCTCCTTGCGGGAGCACACGGCCGCCACCAGCTCCTCGCGCGTCAGCTGCCGCCCGTCCAGCGTCTCGTCGACCGCCTCGCCCAGCGCCGCCAGCTGCTGCGGGCTCATCCCGAACGCCTTCTGCCAGGACGGCTTCTCCCACGTCCGCGCCGCGCCGAGCAGGGAGAGATACGCACCGGCCTGCGGCGCGGGCAGCACGTGGAGCGTGCCGCGCATGGCCCAGGTCTTGATCACCGAGCGGTCCGCGAGCGCGGCGTCGACGGCGCCCGGCACCGGGGCGCTCCGGCGGGTGGCGACCGCCAGCTCGGCGGACGAGGCGACCTGGGCCTGCACCCCGGCCAGCCGCCCGGCGAGCTCCGCGACGGACGCGGCACCGCGCGGCACGAGGCTCTGCTGCCGCAGCCGCCAGGCCAGCACCTGGTCGTGACGCACTCTGAGAGTTCGGTTCATGCGCCCATTGCACCGCACGCCACTGACAATCGTCCGGCACCGCAAGTCACGGCGGTGGCAATGATGTTCGCCGTGTCCCGCCTCTGTTCCCACACCTCCGGACGGCGGGACCATACGCTCACGAGGCCCGGGGGGCCGGACACCGAAGAGGGAGCCGCCGCATGACCGGATCCGAGCAGACCGTCGCCCACCGCCTCATCGGCTCCGGGCCGCGCCATGTGATCGTGCTGCACGACTGGTTCGCCACCTGCGCGGGCTGGGGCGCGATCCTGGACTACCTGGACACCGAGGACTTCACGTACGCGTTCCTGGACTACCGCGGTTACGGCGACCGCAAGGACGTCCCCGGCCGCTACGACCTCCCCGAGATCGCCGACGACGTGCTGGCCCTCGCCGACCAGCTCGGCTGGGACCGCTTCGCGCTGGTCGGGCACTCCATGGGCGGCAAGGCGATCCAGCAGGTGCTGGTGCGTGCGCCGGAGCGGGTCAGCCGCCTGCTCGGCCTAGCGCCCGTACCGGCGGCGCCGTACCCGATGGACGAGCCCACGCAGGCCCTCTTCTACGGGGCGTCCGAGGACCCCGAGAAGCGCCGGGCCATCCTCGACCTGGTGACCGGCCACCGTACGGGGCGGGTCTGGCAACAGCGGATGATCAGCCACTCGATGGCGGCCTCCCGCAAAGAGGCGCACGCCGGCTACCTCGCCAGCTGGCACACCCTGGACCTCTCGGACGCGGTACGCGGCAACCCCGTCCCCGTACGCGTCGTCGTCGGCGAACACGACCTCGCCCTCACCGCCGACGTCATGCGCGCGACATGGCAGACCTGGTACCCGAACGCCGACCTCATCACCCTCCCGGCCACGGGCCACTACCCGATGCACGAAACCCCGGTGACCTTGGCCACCGTGATGGAGGACTTCCTCCGGGGGTGACAACCTCCCGGAGGTGCTCGTTCATCAGGTCATCCCCGACCTCGTCGTCGCCCCGAAGGGCAGCTTCGACAGCGAGGCGCTCTGGCACGATCCCGGTCCGGTCCTGCTGGTCGACGAGCTCACCTCGAACTCGACACCAGCGAGTTCTGAGCCCGGCGCGTCACTCCTGGCCGACGGTCCGCGACTGTTCCGGTGTGGGCTGGGGGCGGTCCTGGGCGTCGGACTTCAGGGCCTTTGTCTCGGACTTCAGGATGCGCATCGACTTGCCGAGGCCGCGGGCCATGTCGGGGAGCTTCTTCGAGCCGAAGAGCAGGACGAGGACCGCGAGGATCAGCACCAGGTGCCAGGGCTCGAGGGCATTGCGGAACATGGGGGCTCGCTCTCGTTGGGGTGCGTTCCCGTGGGGGCGCGGCCGCGCGCCCGTACGCGCGGTACGGATTCGGACGTTCCGCTCAGTATGACCCGTACAGGGGTACGGGGAGGAAACCGGGGCCGGGGGGCGCGTGAACGGCGGTCCCCGGCCCCGGTGCCGTCGGGCGGTCTACCAGCTCGACTTCGTGACGCCCGGCAGGTAGCCCGCGTGGGCCTGTTCGCGCAGGCGGACGCGGGAGAGGCCGAAGGCGCGGAAGTAGCCGCGCGGGCGGCCGTCGACGCTGTCGCGGTTGCGGACGCGGGTGGCGCTGGCGTCGCGCGGCTGGCGGGCCAGTTCGCGCTGGGCGCCCAGCCGTTCCTCGTCCGGCGTCTTCGGGTCGCGGACGATCGCCTTCAGTGCGGCCCGGCGGGCCGCGTAACGGGCGACGACGACCCGGCGCTTCTCGTTCTTCGCGATCTTGCTCTTCTTCGCCATGTCAGACGCGCTCCCCTCGGGCCCGGATACGGGCGACGGCGGCTTCGACGCCGATGGTGTCGACGGTCTTGATCGCCTTCGTGCTGAGCCGCAGGCGCACGAAGCGGTTCTCGCTGGGCAGCCAGTACCGCTTGCGCTGGATGTTCGGGTCGAAGCGGCGCGGTGTGCGCCGGTGCGAGTGGGAGATCGTGTTGCCGAAGGCCGGCGCGCGGCCGGTCAGCTGGCAGTGGGCGGACAAGTGAGCTACCTCCTACTGAGTCCTTAATGAAAATGACTGTCGTTTCTGTATAGTAGCCCGTATGGCCCGCAACGAACTACGTCCCGTGATCAAGCTCCGGTCCACCGCCGGCACGGGCTACACGTACGTCACCCGCAAGAACCGCCGTAACGACCCCGACCGGCTGGTGCTGAAGAAGTACGACCCGGTCGCCGGCCGGCACGTCGACTTCCGAGAGGAGCGCTGAGCAGCGTCATGAAGCCTGGAATCCACCCCGCGTACGGGCCCGTCGTCTTCCGCGACCGGGCCGCCGACTTCGCCTTCCTCACCCGGTCGACCGCCACCAGCGAGAAGACGGTCGAGTGGGAGGACGGGCACACGTACCCGGTGATCGACGTGGAGATCTCGTCGGCGAGCCACCCCTTCTACACGGGCACGGCGCGCGTACTGGACACCGCGGGGCGCGTGGAGCGCTTCGAGCGCCGGTTCGGCACGCGGACGGTCGGCGGCCGGCGCGCGGCCGACGGTGAGCGCGGGGACCGCTGATGGACCGCGACCGGCTCTCCGTGGTGATCGTCGGCGGGCTGCACGCGGAGGCCCGCGGGGCCGCCGTCGAGCAGCTGCTGCGGACCGTCCCCGGCAGCGTCGCCCTCCACCACGACCTCGCCACCGCCGCCGACGGCGTCGTGCAGCGCACCGTGCGGGACGGCACCGGCCTGCTGGACAGCGGCGAGGCGCCGCTGGTCAACGACTGCGCGTGCTGCGCGCTGCGCGAGGACCTGGTGCCCGAGCTGGAGCGGCTGGCGGACGGCCGGACGTGCCGGCTGGCCGTCGTGGAGCTGTGGGACTCCGTGGAGCCCAAGGCGATGGCCGAGGTGATCGACGCCTGCGGCGGCGAGTCGCTCGCGCTGACCGGCGTCATGACGGCCGTCGATCCGGCCCTGCTGCTGCCTTACTTGGGCTGCGGCGACGACCTCGCCGAGGCGGGTCTCGCGGCCGCCGCCTCCGACCAGCGGACCGTCGCGGACACCTGGGCGCGCCAGCTGGAGTACCCGCCGGTGCTGGTCGTCGCGCCCGGCGAGGAGCCGGGGGACGAGGCGGACCTCGCCCTGCTGAACCAGCTGCACCCCACGGCGCGGCGCATCGCGGTGGAGTCGCCCGAGCTGGCGGCCGCCGCCGTGGCGGGCTTCGACGTCGCGGCGGCCGCGGCGCGCCAGCACCCGGCCTGCGCGCTGCTGCCGCAGGAGGCCGAGGAGGCGGACGTCGCGACCCTGGTGTGGCACCGCACGCGGCCGTTCCACCCCGGCCGGCTGCACGCCGCGCTGGAGGACCTGTGCTGTGCCGCCGCGCGCAGCCGGGGCCGCTTCTGGCTGGCCGACCGCCCGGACACACTGCTGTCCTGGGACGCGGCGGGCGGCGCGCTGTGCGTGGAGAACACCGGGCCGTGGCTGGCCTCGCTGCCGGACGCCGCCTGGGAGATGGTGCCGCCGATGCGCCGGGCCGCCGCCGCGCTGGACTGGGATCCCGAGCACGGCGACCGGGCGCAGCATCTGGTGTTCACCTCGCCCGGCCTGGACCGGGAGGGGCTGACGGCGCTGCTGGAGTCCTGCCTGCTCACCGACGCGGAGTACGCGCGCGGCCGGGAGTACTGGCGGCGACTGTCCACCGCGTTCGACGAACTGCTCGACCCGGTGCCGTAGGCGGCGTCCGCCGACCGCGCTACGCGTGTGTCATGCATCTACATCAATTCTCGGTCGTCTTCGACGGCCTGATTTCGTGAGGAAACCCCTGCCATGCCCCGTCGTCCCGACCCGCGCAAGAAGAGCGCGCCGCGCCCCAACCCGCTCGACGCGGCGGGGATCACGTACGTCGACTACAAGGACACCGACCTGCTGCGGAAGTTCCTCTCCGACCGCGGGAAGATCCGCAGCCGCCGCATCACCAGGGTTTCTGCCCAGCAGCAGCGGCAGATCGCCGCGGCGATCAAGAACGCCCGGGAGATGGCGCTGCTGCCGTACGCCTCCCGCTGACCGTACGCCGCAGGGCATGGGGAAGGGGGCGGTGGGGAAGGCGCTCGACGGGCGGGGCACGGCCCGACGAGCTGTGACGGGCTGGCCACAGGCTGTCGTGCACGTGCATCTGCCCGAGCATCGGCACATGAACAGAGTTATGATCCCGGGCAGTTGACACCATTTCTCACCGGGAGAGACCAGTGCCCCACGCGTACAACGGCATGGCCGCTTCGGATCTCGACGGAGTGGTGTGGCAGAAGAGCCGGCACAGCAACTCCAACGGTACGTGCGTGGAGTTCGCGAAGCTGCCCGGCGGCGACGTGGCGGTGCGCAACTCCCGCTTCCCCGACAGCCCCGCGCTCGTCTATACGCCGGCCGAGATCGAGGCCATGCTGCTCGGCGTCAAGGACGGGGAGTTCGACCACCTCGTACGGGACTGAACCGCGAGGCGTGGGTCGCAGGTGCGTCGGCGGGCCGACCCCTCGGGCGTATCGCACACGCATACGAATATGCACGTGCATGTGAGCTGTACTGGAGCGGGGTCAGCTCGCCTGTGCCCGGGAGGCCGAAGCCGTGGCCTGGGCCGGTACCTGCGGCAGCTGGAAGAGCGCCCAGACGACCTTGCCGTGCGCGGCGTCCTCCAGGCGGTGCCAGCCCCAGCTGTCGCTGAAGGAATCCACCAGGTAGAGCCCGCGCCCGGACTCCGCGGAGAAGTCCGCCTCGCCCTCGACCGGTGAGGCGTCGCTGCCGTCCCGTACCGCGCAGACCAGCCGGCCCGCCCAGCGGATCAGGTGGAGTCTCGGTGAGGTGTCGTCGGCGGCCCCGTAGGCGCGCCCGTCCGCCACGTCGTCCAGCTCGGGCCCCGCGTGCCGCAGCGCGTTGGTGACGAGCTCGGACACGACGAGCGCGACGCTGTCGAAGAGCTCGTCCATGTTCCAGCGCTGCAGCGTCTCGCGGGTGAACTGCCGGGCGCCGCGCACCGATTCGTACTGCGGTCGCAGGGTCCAGGTGACGGAGCCGGAGATGGCTGCGGGGTCGACTGGCGGAAGCCCCTGCCATAACGGCGCGAGCATGGTCGAAACCTTGGTCCCCATGCGAGGCACTCCTGGCGTTCGCGGACGTCACGATCCAGACGGGTGTGCCCAGATCTCGCGGGTCTTTCACGAGCGTGCATGTGTGCGAGCTCCATGGTTCCGAATGCGTACGGCAGATGCAAGGGCAGATGCACGTGCAGACGTCCACTTTGTGTACGGCCGTAGGCGTAGGGGCGTAATTCTTCCTACGCACTCTTGCGCCCGGCTTTGCCGAAGGCGCGAGAACAGGCCCATATCCGTAACCGGTTGAGCACGCAACGGAGCCCGAACGTGGCAGACTGCCGCTCATTGTTGGACGGGGTGGGTCACGGGAGGGTCGAAGTTGTGACCGCAAGTGAGTCGAGCGGATCTGTGGTGCGGCGCATCCTGCTGGGGTCGCAGCTGCGGAGGCTGCGAGAGTCCCGCGGGATAACACGTGAGGCGGCCGGCTACTCGATCCGCGCGTCGGAATCGAAGATCAGCCGTATGGAACTGGGGCGGGTGAGCTTTAAGGCGCGGGACGTGGCGGACCTGCTGACCCTCTACGGCGTCGGGGACGAGGCCGAGCGCGACTCCCTCCTCGGGCTGGCCCGTGAGGCCAACGTGGCGGGCTGGTGGCACAGTTACGGCGATGTCCTTCCCGGCTGGTTCCAGACATATGTGGGACTGGAGGGAGCCGCCTCGCACATCCGCACCTACGAGGTGCAGTTCGTGCACGGGCTCCTGCAGACGGAGGGGTACGCGCACGCCGTCGTGAGCCGCGGCATGCGCGGCGCCCCCCTCGCCGAGATCGACCGCCGCGTCGCACTGCGCCAGGAACGCCAGAAGCTGCTGATCGCGGAACGGGCGCCGCAGTTCGACTGCGTACTGGACGAGGCCGCGCTGCGCCGCCCGTACGGCGACCGCGCCGTCATGCGCGGCCAGCTCCAGCACCTCATCGACATCTCGGAGCGTCCGAACGTGCGGCTGCAGGTCGTGCCCTTCAACTTCGGCGGGCACGCGGGCGAGAGCGGCGCCTTCACGATGCTGCGCTTCCCCGAGTCCGACCTCTCGGACATCGTCTATCTGGAGCAGCTCACCAGCGCGCTGTATCTGGACAAGGCCGAGGAGGTCGGGCAGTACGAGCGGGTGATGAGCAGCCTCCAGGAGGAGAGCCTGGATCCGACCCGCACCCGGGATCTTCTTCGGGGCCTGCTCCAACTGACGTGACTCGTCAGTAGAATGACGCCGGATCAGCCATCCCCACAGGCGCCCGCACAGAGTAGGAACGACCATGTCCTTCTTCTCAGACCTGGCCTACCAGTACATCGACGGTGAGTGGCGGGTCGGCAGCGGCTCGTGGGACATCATCGATTTCAACCCGTACGACCAGGAGAAGCTCGCGTCGGTCACGGTCGCGGGCGTGGACCAGGTCGACGAGGCGTACCGGGCTGCCGAGCGGGCGCAGCGCGCGTGGGCGCGCACCAATCCGTACAGCCGCCGGCTGATCATCGAGAACGCGCTGCGCATCGTCCAGGAGCGCGAGGACGAGATCATCGAGGCGATCGTCGTCGAGCTCGGCGGCACGCGCGTCAAGGCGGCCTACGAAGTGCGCACGGCGCAGGAGTTCCTGCGCGAGGCCGTACAGCTCGCGCTCCGCACGGAGGGGCGCATCGTGCCGTCCCCGGTGGAGGGCAAGGAGAACCGCGTCTACCGGCTCCCGGTCGGTGTCATCGGCGTGATCAGCCCGTACAACTTCCCGTTCCTGGTCACCCTGAAGTCGGTGGCGCTCGCGCTGGCCCTGGGCAACGCCGTCGTCGTCAAGCCCAACCAGAACACCCCGGTGGTCGGCGGTGGCCTGATAGCCAAGATCTTCGAGGACGCGGGCCTGCCGGCCGGGCTGCTGAACGTCCTCGTCACGGACATCGCCGAGATCGGCGACGCGCTGATAGAGCACCCGGTGCCCCGGGTCATCTCCTTCACCGGCTCGGACAAGGTCGGCCGGCACGTCGCCGCGGTCACCGCGGGCCACTTCAAGCGCGCCATCCTCGAACTGAGCGGCAACAGCGCGCTGATCGTCCTGGACGACGCGGACGTCGACTACGCGGTGGACGCCGCGGTCTTCAGCCGCTTCGTGTACCAGGGCCAGGTCTGCATGGCCGCCAACCGCGTCCTGGTGGACCGCAAGGTCGAGGCGGAGTTCACCGAGAAGTTCGTGGCCCGGGTCAGGAAGCTGAAGACCGGCGACCCGCGCGACCCGGAAACCCACATCGGGCCGCTGATCAACAGCTTCCAGGCCGAGGCACTGACCGCGCTGGTGGAACGGGCGGTCGCCGAGGGCGCCACGCCCCTGGTGCGCGGCCGTACGCAGGGCAACCTGGTCGAGCCGACGGTGCTGTCCGGCCTGCCTGCCGACTCCGCGCTGTACGGGCAGGAGATCTTCGGGCCCGTGGTGCTGCTCGCCGCGTTCGACGGCGAGGAGGAGGCGGTGCGGCTCGCCAACGACTCGCCGTACGGGCTGAGCGGCGCGGTGCACACCGGCAACGTGGAGCGCGGCGCGCGGGTGGCCCGGGAGATCGAGACAGGCATGATCCACATCAACGACAGCACGGTCCACGATGAGCCGCTGGTGGCCTTCGGCGGCGAGAAGGCGTCCGGGGTCGGGCGGCTGAACGGCGAGTCGACGGTGGAGGCGTTCACGACCCAGAAGTGGGTCTCGATCCAGCACGAGCGGACGGTCTTCCCGTTCTGAGGACTGCCGGCTCCGACGATTTCCGGCCAGGTCCTGCCTTGAGGACAGGACCTGACCGCAAGGGTCCGTAGCTTCATCGGTGTCGGGGAACACCCCGGCACCGATGAAGCGACGAAAGGCGGCTCTCATGCCCACTCACGTGCCTGCCGAGGACAAGGGTGACGAGCGCGGCGCGCTGCTGGCCTTCCTGGAAGCGCAGCGCGGCGGAATCCGCCGCGCGCTGCTCGGCCTGACCGACGAAGCCGCCGCGCGCCGCCCCAGCGCCAGCGAGCTGTCCCTGTCCGGACTGCTCAAGCACGTCGCGCAGACCGAGCTGGGCTGGCTGGAGATCGCGCAGGAGCTGCCGCCCTCCATCCACCGCGACCAGAGCACCTGGCACCTCAGCTTCCAGCTGGAGGAGGGCGAGTCGGTCGCGGGCATGCTCGCCTACTGGGACGGGGTGGCGAAGCGCACGGAGGAGTTCGTCCGCTCGGTGCCCAGCCTGGACGACACCTTCCCGCTGCCCGAAGCGCCGTGGTACCCGCCGGAGGCCCGGCAGTCCATGCGCTGGCTGGTGCTGCACCTGATCGAGGAGACCGCCCGGCACGCGGGCCACGCCGACATCGTCCGCGAGTCCCTGGACGGGAAGACGGCCTTCGTCCTGGTCGACGAGGAGCGGGAGCTGCTGCGCCAGGAGGGTGGCGCCGGGCAGTAGCGTGCTGACCCGCAAGGTCACCTCCGGGCGATGAGGAGAGCGCGGGCGATGTCGGCGATCCGGCTGCTGGTACTGGGAGCCGTGCGGCAGCACGGCCGGACGCACGGCTACCAGGTGCGCAGCGATCTGGAGTACTGGGGCGCCCACGAGTGGTCGAACGCCAAGCCCGGCTCGATCTACCACGCGCTGAAGCAGCTGGCGAAGCAGGGACTGCTGCGCGCGCACGAGACCGCGCCGAGCACGGCCGGCGGGCCGCCGCGCACGGAGTACGAGATGACGGACGCCGGAGAGGCGGAGTACTTCGCGCTGCTGCGTGCCGCGCTCTCCCAGCACGGCCAGAAGGTCGACGTGCTGAGCGCCGGCATCGGCTTCATGGTCGACCTGCCGCGCCAGGAGGCGGTGGCCCTGCTGAAGGAGCGGGTACGGGCCCTGGAGGCGTGGCGCGCCGAGGTCACCGGCCACTACGTCCCCGAGGACGGCCCGGAGCAGCTCGGCCACATCGGCGAGATCATGAACATGTGGGTGCACGCCGCGGACACCGGGGCGGAGTGGGCCCGCTCCCTGATCGCCCGCATCGAAGGGGGCGCCTACGTCTTCGCGGGCGAGGGCGCGCCCTTCGTGGGCGTACTGCCGGAGGGCACGGCGAACCCGTTCGCGGACAAGCCGCCGTTCCCCGGCGGCGCCTGAAGGAGGCCGGTCCGGTGCGTCAGCCCGTACCGGCCATCGACAGCTTCGCCGCGAAGCCCAGGAAGGCGGCCCCGGCGCCCGCGGTCAGGCCCGCGGTGAGGCGGCGCCGCTTGCGGAAGGTCGCGGCCAGATACGTACCGCTGAAGATCAGGATCGACAGGTACGTGAAGCTGAACAACTGGGCCCACGCGCCGAGCGCCAAGAAGGACAGCGTCTGGTGCGCGTAGTGCGGGTCGACGAACTGCACGAAGAAGGAGATGAAGAACAGGATCGCCTTCGGGTTGAGCAGGCTGACCACGAGGGCGCGGCGGTACGGCCGCTCGGTCTCCTCCTTGGGCCGCGCGGGCGAGGCGCCCTCCCCGTCCTTCTCGGCCCTGCGGGCCTCCCGGCCGCGCCACAGTGCCACCGCGCCGCGCAGCATCCCGATGGCCAGCCAGGTCAGATAGCCCGCGCCGACGAACTTCACGATCCCGAAGGCCAGCGGACTGGCCTGCAGCAGGGAGGCCACGCCGCCCGCCGAGAGCGTCATCAGTACCGCGTCGCCGCACAGCACGCCGGCCGCCGCACGGTAGGCCACCTTCGGGCCGCGCCGCGCCGCGACCGAGACGACGTACAGCGAGTTCGGGCCCGGCAGCAGGATGATCAGCGCGAGACCCGCGAGATACGTCGAAAGATCCGTTATCCCCAGCATGGCCGCAGGATGCCATTGGATGTATCCGCCCTTCACCTGCTTTCCGGCATACGGACTTGCACCTCACGCGACGTGAGGACGCACCGTGAAGGCGTACCGAGAAGGGAGCGGAGATGACGTACTCCGTGGGACAGGTCGCCGGGTTCGCCGGCGTCACGGTGCGCACCCTGCACCACTACGACGAGATCGGACTGCTCTCGCCGAGCGCGCGCAGCCACGCGGGCCACCGGCGCTACGACGACGCCGACCTCGACCGGCTGCAGCGCGTCCTGTTCTACCGGGAGCTCGGCTTTCCGCTCGACGAGGTCGCGGCCCTCCTGGACGATCCGGACGCCGATCCGCAGGAGCACCTGCGGCGCCAGCACGTACTGCTGACCGACCGGATCGCCCGGCTCCAGGAGATGGCCGCGGCCGTGAAGACAGCGATGGAGGCACGCAGGATGGGCATCAATCTCACCCCCGAGGAGAAGTTCGAGGTCTTCGGCGACCACGACCCCGACCAGTACGCGGAGGAGGTCGAGCGCCGTTGGGGCGACACGGAGGCGTACAAGGAGTCGCAGCGCCGCGCCGCCACGTACACCAAGGAGGACTGGAAGCGGCTGACGGCGGACTTCGACGCGCTCCACCACCGGATGGGCGAGCTGCTGGCGCAGGGCGTGCCGGCCGACTCCGAGGCGGCGACGGACGTCGCGGAGGAGCACCGCCGCTTCATCTCGCGGCACCACTACGAGTGCTCGTACGAGATGCACTCCTGCATCGGCGAGATGTACGTCGCGGACGAGCGGTTCACCGCCACGTACGAGGCGATCAGGCCCGGGCTCGCGGTCTACATGCGGGACGCGATGCTGGCGAACGCGGTCCGTCGCTCCTGAGGGACTCCGGGGCGCTGCCTGGGGCGCTGTCCCGCCCGGCGCCCCGGGGGCGACGGCGCCGGGCGGGACAGCTGGAACCAAGGGGCGTCACAAGGCGTTGATAGCTTTGGGCCGCATACTGCGCCTGTACCCCGCTTTCCGCGTACCGACCGATCCGGCGCCCTCGACCCAGGAGCCCTGCCCACCGTGAACACTCTCGCGCTCGGCCCCCAGTGGCTGGACCCGGACTATCTGATCAGCACCTTCGGCCTGATCGGCGTTCTGGTCATCGTTTTCGCGGAGTCCGGTCTGCTGATCGGCTTCTTCCTGCCCGGCGACTCCCTGCTCTTCACGACCGGCCTGCTGGTCACGGCAGGGAAGCTGGACAAGCCGCTGTGGCTGGTGTGTCTGCTGGTCGTGCTCGCGGCGGTGCTGGGCGACCAGGCGGGCTATCTCTTCGGCCGGAAGGTCGGGCCCTCGCTGTTCAAGCGCCCCGACTCCAAGCTGTTCAAGCAGGAGAACGTCGAGAAGGCGCACGAGTTCTTCGAGAAGCACGGCCCGAAGTCGCTGATCCTGGCCCGCTTCGTGCCGATCGTGCGGACGTTCACGCCGATCATCGCGGGCGTGAGCCGGATGAACTACCGCTCGTTCCTCGTCTTCAACGTGATCGGCGGCGCCCTGTGGGGCGCGGGCGTGACGCTGCTCGGCGCCGCGCTGGGCGGCATCGAGTTCGTGCACAAGAACATCGAGGCCATCCTCGTCCTGATCGTGCTGATCTCCGTCGTCCCGATCGCCATCGAGTACCTCCGCGGCCGCAAGAAGGCCAAGAAGGCGGCCGCCGAGGGCGCTGCGGGCGTTGCGGGCGCCGCGGGCCAGGACGCGCCGCCGCCGGCCGGTCCGGTCGCCGGCGGCCCGGCGGACGCCACTCAGCCGATGCCGCGCGTCCCGCACGAGGGCGAGGAGCGCGCCCCGTATGGCCGCGGCCAGGGCGGTCACGAGCCGTCTCCGTACGGCGCGCAGCAGGACCGGTCGCAGTACGGCCGGCAGCAGTCCCCGTACGGCCAGGAGCAGGCCCCGTACGGTCAGGGACAGCCTCCGTACGGCCAGGGGCAGGCTCCCTACAGTCAGGGGCAGGCTCCCTACAGCCAGGGGCAGCCGTCGCCGTACGGGCGGCAGGATCAGGCCCCCTATGGCGGGCAGCAGGACCCGTACGGTGGGCAGCAGGCATCCTCCTACGGTGAGCAGCAGGCGCCTCGGGCGCAGCAGTCCCCGTACGGCCGGCAGGACGCTCCGCAGGCCCCGCAGGCGCCTTACGGACAGCAGCCGCAGCAGCACCGGCAGCCCTCGTACGGCGGGCAGTCCGGGCCCGCTCCGTACGGCCGTCCCGCGCAGCAGCCCGGCGGGCCGGAGCAGTATGATGCGCAGTCGCAGCACCCTCAGCAGGGGTCGCAGCAGCCGCACCCCCAGGATCAGCAGCAGCCTCCGGGCGAGGGCCGCCGCGGCCGCCACGCCAAGCGCTGACCGGCTGCGCAGCACATCCCCCCGTACCGCACCGCCCTTGGGCGCCCCTTCCGTTCCGCGTCGCCGCGGAGCGGTCCAGGGGCGCCTTCGCGGCGTCCAGGGCGGGTTTTCCCCACCCCATTCACCACCATGCGAACCCCCCGTCCCGCGCGCCAGGGGCGGCGATCAGGCATGGTGGCTTTGACGACGGACGCAGCAGGCGCACGAGGAGCGAGAAGCAGTGGCGTCGGACCCGGAGACTCCCGAGGACCGCAAACCCCAATCGGACGAAGCGCGGAGCGCGTTCACCTCGCCGCTCGGCGTGCCCCAGCCCCCACTGCCCGAGGACGAGCACCCCACCTCGGAATTCGCTCTCCCGGAGGGAATGCGGGCCGAGGCGCCCGCCGAGCCGGAGGGGTCCGCCTTCGCGCCCCCGGGCAGCTCGCCGGACGGCACCAACGGCTCCACCACGGGCACCCACCAGCTGCCCACCACGCCGGCCGGCTGGCCCGCGTTCACCCCGCCGCACGGCATACCGGTCGTCAGCCTGACCAAGGACGTCCCCTGGCAGGACCGGATGCGCACGATGCTGCGGATGCCGGTCACCGAGCGCCCGGCTCCGGAGCGGATCGAACGCGCCGACGAGTCGGGGCCCGCCGTGCCGCGCGTGCTCGACCTCACGCTCCGTATCGGCGAGATCCTGCTCGCCGGCGGTGAGGGGGCCGAGGACGTCGAGGCGGCCATGTTCGGCGTCGCCCACGCGTACGGCCTGGAACGGGTCGAGCCCACGGTCACGTTCACGCTGCTGTCGATCTCGTACCAGCCCTCGCTGGTGGACGACCCGGTGACGGCCAGCCGCACGGTCCGCCGGCGCGGCGTGGACTACACCCGGCTCTCCGCGGTCTTCCAGCTGGTCGACGACATCACCTCCGACGGCATCACCCTGGAGGAGGCGTACCGCGGCCTCGCCGAGATCCGGCGCAATCGCCACCCGTACCCCAGCTGGGCGCTCACCGTGGCGTCCGGCCTGCTGTCCGGCGCCGCGAGCATGCTGGTCGGCGGTGGCCTGACGGTCTTCGTCGCGGCCGCCATAGGGTCCATGCTCGGCGACCGGCTGGCGTGGCTGGCCTCCGGGCGCGGGCTGCCGGAGTTCTACCAGTTCGTGGCCGCGGCGATGCCGCCCGCCGCGATGGGCGTGACGCTGAGCATGACGCACACCGGAGTGCAGGCGTCGGCGGTCATCACCGGTGGCCTCTTCGCGCTGATCCCGGGGCGGGCGCTGGTGGCGGGCGTGCAGGACGGCCTGACGGGTTACTACATCACCGCCGCCGCACGTCTGCTGGAGGTCGGCTACCTCATCGTCGGCATCGTCATCGGGGTGCTCGGCGTCCTGTACATCGGCGTCCAGCTGAGCGCGCACACGCTGAACCCGGAGGAGGCGCTGGGGTCGTTCGACGAGCCGGTGGTCCAGATCATCGCCTCGCTGCTGCTGGCGCTGGCCTTCTGTGTCCTGCTCCAGCAGGAACGTCACACCGTGCTGTTCGCGACCTTCAACGGCGGCGTGGCCTGGGTGATATACGGCGCGCTCTCGCACGCCCGCGTCCACCCGGTGGTCGCCACCACGATCGCGGCCGGCCTGGTCGGCCTCTTCGGCCAGCTGCTGTCCCGCTACCGCTACGCGTCCGCGCTGCCGTACGTCACGGCGGCCATCGGCCCGCTGCTCCCCGGTAGCGCGACGTACTTCGCGCTGCTCAACTTCGCCCAGGGCAACCTGGACGCCGGCGTCTCCTCGCTGATCAAGGCCATCTCGCTGGCCCTGGCCATCGCGGTCGGCGTGAACCTCGGTGGCGAGGTGGCCCGCCTCTTCATCAAGGCCCCGAGCACGGAGGACGGCACCAGCCGCCGCGCGGCGAAGCGGACGCGGGGCTTCTGATGCATGCACGTCGGGCGGGGCACCAGGTGCCCCGCCCGACGTGTGTACGGCCTACGAAGCCGTCAGGCTCAGTGCTTGCCGCCCTGCGCCTCCAGGCGCTTGAACGAGGCCTCGATCTCGGCCTCGGCCTCGGTGCGGCCGACCCAGTTCGCGCCCTCGACCGACTTGCCCGGCTCCAGGTCCTTGTAGACCTCGAAGAAGTGCTGGATCTCCAGGCGGTCGAACTCCGACACGTGGTGGATGTCGCGCAGGTGCTCCACGCGCGGGTCCGAGGCCGGGACGCACAGCAGCTTGTCGTCGCCGCCGGCCTCGTCGGTCATGCGGAACATGCCGATGGCGCGGCACTTGATGAGGCAACCCGGGAAGGTCGGCTCGTCCAGGATGACCAGCGCGTCCAGCGGGTCGCCGTCCTCGCCGAGGGTGTTCTCGACGAAGCCGTAGTCGGCCGGGTAGCTGGTCGAGGTGAAGAGTCGACGGTCCAGGCGGATCCGACCGGTCTCGTGGTCCACCTCGTACTTGTTCCGCGAACCCTTCGGGATCTCGATGGTGACGTCGAACTCCACGGGTGGCTCCTCCATGATCAACACATACGTCTGGTGATTAAGTGTCCCCCACGCAGGTGTGTGGTGGCGAAAGGGGCTGGTCCAAAGTGCCGGAGACCAGGTCGTGGCAGGTCAGGTGGGGCGGCTGGGGCCGGTCCTGCATACGGACGGCGGCCGGCGCGGGGCGGAGCACCGCGCAGTTCGCCGCCGACGAGTGGTTCTTCGCCCGCCAGTGGTGGCGGCGGACCCCGCCCCAGCGGAAACGGACGTGGCAGGTGACGGCCGGCTCCGCCGTCGCCGGTCTCGCGGTCGCGGCCGGTGCGGTGGCGGCGGCCGGTCCGTGGGACTCCGGTCAGCGTACGGCCGAACGGGCCCGCGCGGCCCGCTGGGACGGGCGAGGTGGTGAGCGTCACGACGGCGGCCCCGCGGCTCCCGGCGCGGCGCCCGTCCTGGCGGCCCTGGGCGCCCCCGTGAAGGGCGGCGGCGACGGCGCCCCGCCCCCGACCGGCAGCGGCCTCGCGGACGCCCTGGCGCCCCTGCTGAAGGCGCCCGAGCTGGGTCCCGTACGGACCGCCTCGGTCGTGGATGTGGCCACCGGCCGCGAGGTCTTCGCCAGCCACCCGGGCCGGACCGCGACCCCCGCCTCCACGATCAAGCTCGGTACCGCCGTGGCCGCCCTCACCGCCCTCGGCCCCGAGCACCGCTTCACCACGAAGGCCGTGCAGGACGGCCGGGCGAAGGACGGCACCCCCCGGGTCGTACTGGTCGGCGGCGGCGATCCGACCCTCACCGCCCGTACGCCCAGGGCCGGCACTCCGGCCGCGCAGCGCCCCGCGGCCCTCGGCGACCTCGCCGCCGACACCGCGCGCGCCCTCAAGAAGCGCGGCACGAAGAAGGTCACCCTCGGTTACGACGACTCGCTCTACAGGGGATCGCCGCAGCACCCGATCGGCCCCAACGAAAACCTCGCCCCCGTCACCGCGCTCACCGCCGACGAGGCCCGCCTGGACACCAGCGGCCACGGCACCGCGCCCCGCGCCGCCGACCCCTCCGCCGAGGCCGCCCGCGCCTTCGCCGCCGACCTGCGCGCCCACGGCATCGCGGTCACCGGGACCCCCCGGGACGCCGCGGCCCGCCGCACGGCCACCCGGCTCGCGGCGGCCCCCTCCCTCCCGCTCTCGGTCATCGTCGAGCGGATGCTCACGCACAGCGACAACGACATCGCCGAGCAGCTGGCCCGCCAGACGGCCGTGGCCACGGGAGCGCCGACGACCTTCAAGGGTGCGGGCCACGCCGTACAGCGCACACTCGAACAGCTCCGCCTCCCTGTGGCGCGGACCGTCTTCCACGACGGCAGCGGCCTGGACCGCGACGACCGGGTCTCCGCGGGCCTGCTGTCCCACGTGCTGCTGCTCGCCGCTGCCCCCGACCACCCGGAGCTGCGCCCGATCCTCACCGGCCTCCCCGTCGCCGGCTTCACCGGCACCCTGGAGGCCCGGTACGCCGACGAGCGGGCGGGCGCCGGTGCCGTACGCGCCAAGACCGGCACCCTCACCGGCGTGAACACCCTCGCCGGCACGGTCGTCGACGCCGACGGCCGGCTGCTGACGTTCGCCTTCATGACCAACGGCACGAGCGACGCGTACGGGGCGCAGCGGTCCCTCGACCGCCTCGCCTCGGCGGTGGCCAACTGCGGCTGCCGGTGATGCGTGCGCGCCCCCGTATGCGGCGCCGGCCACCGTCGAGCGCCGCGAATCGGCTATCCCCGGGCCGAGCGCACCCGTACCGTGAAGTCATGACGAGCATCGGTGGTGCCGAGATGGTCGACTGGAATCTCGCGGTGACGACCGCGTCCCGCTTCGTACGGCCGGGCCCAGAGGTGAGCCGCGACGAGGCCCGCGCGGTCGTCGCCGAGCTGCGCAGGCACGCGAAGGCCGCCGAGGAGCACGTGCGCGCGTTCACCCGCATGACCCCACCGGGGAGCGAGGGCGGCGCGGCGGGCCACGACACCCCCGTCCTGGTGGTCGACCGGCCCGGCTGGATCCGCGCCAACGTCGCCGGCTTCCGCGCCGTACTGAAGCCGCTGCTGGAGAAGATGCAGGAGCGCCGCTCCTCGCTCCCCGGCGGCGCGGTGATAGGCGCGGTCGGCGGCAAGGTGACCGGCGTCGAGCTGGGCATGCTGCTGTCCTTCCTGGCCTCCCGCGTGCTCGGCCAGTACGAGACCTTCGCGCCGCCCACCAAGGACCTGCCAGCGGGCGCCCGCGGCGGCCGGCTGCTGCTCGTCGCGCCGAACATCGTCCACGTCGAGCGCGAGCTGGAGGTGGACCCGCACGACTTCCGGCTGTGGGTCTGCCTGCACGAAGAGACGCACCGCACGCAGTTCACCGCGGTGCCCTGGCTGCGCGACCACATCGAGGGCGAGGTGCAGTCGTTCCTCGGCGAGACCGAGATCGACCCCGGCACGCTCCTCGAACGGCTGCGGGAGGCCGCCCAGTCGCTGACCGGGGCCAAGCCCGAGGGCGAGGCCGGCGAGGACGACGGCGGCCGCAGCCTGGTCGACCTCGTGCAGACCAAGGCGCAGCGCGAGATCCTCGGCCGGCTGACCGCCGTGATGTCCCTGCTGGAGGGGCACGCCGACTACGTCATGGACGGCGTGGGCCCGCAGGTCGTGCCCTCGGTGACGGAGATCCGGGAGAAGTTCCAGCAGCGCCGGGCGAGCGGCGCAGGGCGCCTGGACCAGGCGCTGCGCAAGCTTCTGGGCCTGGACGCCAAGCTGCGCCAGTACCGGGACGGCGAGCGCTTCGTACGGGCCGTCGTCGACGAGGTCGGCATGGACGGCTTCAACCGCGTGTGGACCTCGCCGAACACGCTCCCGACCAAACAGGAGATCGCCAAACCGGCGGACTGGGTCGCGCGGGTGCACCGCAAGGCGGACGGTGCGCCGTAGGAAGGCAGGGCGCCGTGGGCGCGCCGTAGGACAGAAGAACGCCCCCTCAATCACCCTTCTGAGGGACCGTGGCCCGGGGAGAGGCGTGCAATGCTCGGGTAACAGCTCATCTCTGTCACCATCGAGACACTCTGAGTGACCGCCCCGGGGATCGCCCGGCGATCCCCCCGGCGCTCGCCCCCGAGATGCTCCCTGGTGGGCCGGACGGCAGCCGCCGTCCGGCCCGAGGCTCCCCCAGCTGAACGATTGGAAACGGACATGGGTCCCCATCCAGCGGTCGCCGCAATACGCTTGGCGGTCCGCCGCGTACTCCACGACGTCCTCACGTCCCACACCCGGCGGTCCGGCCCCGACGCCCCGCCGCCCCTGGTGCTCGCCGCCTGCTCCGGCGGCGCCGACTCCATGGCGCTCGCCTCGGCCCTCGCCTTCGAAGCCCCGCGCCTCGGCGTCCGCGCCGGCGGCGTCACCGTCGACCACGGCCTCCAGGATGGCTCCGACACCCGGGCCGCCGAGGTCGTCCTCCGTATGCGGTCGCTCCATCTGGACCCGGCAGAGGCCGTCACCGTCTGCGTCGGCAGGGACGGCGGCCCCGAAGCGGCCGCCCGCGAGGCCCGGTACGCCGCGCTGGACGACGCCGCCCGGCGGCACGGCGCGAGCGCGGTCCTCCTCGGCCACACCCGCGACGACCAGGCCGAGACCGTGCTCCTCGGCCTCGCCCGCGGCTCCGGCACCCGCTCGCTGTCCGGCATGGCCGCCGTCTCCGGCGCCGACGGCCGCTACCGCCGCCCCTTCCTGGAGATCGACCGGCAGACCGCCCGCAAGGCATGCCTGATCCAGTCGCTGCCCGTGTGGGACGACCCGCACAACACCGACCCCTCCTACACCCGCTCCCGGCTCCGCCACGAGGGCCTGCCCGCCTTGGAGAAGGCGCTCGGCAAGGGCGTCGTCGAGGCCCTCGCCCGTACGGCGCAGCTCTCCCGCGACGACGCCGACGCGCTGGACTCCTGGGCCGTCGAGGCCGAGCGCGGTGTGGCCGATGCCACCGGTGCGCTGGACGTGACCGCGCTGTACGCGCTCCCTCCCGCGGTACGCCGCCGAGTGCTCCGCCGGGCCCTGCTGCGTGCGGGCTCACCTGCGGGTTCGCTCTTCGCCCGGCACATCGAGGAGGTCGACCGGCTGATCACCGCCTGGCGCGGCCAGGGGGCCATCGACCTCCCCGGGCTGGTGGGTGTGCGACGGCAGGGTGGCAAACTGGTCATCCGGCAGGGCTGAGCCGCGCGGGACCGCCCGGCCGGACGAGTCGCAAGACAGCCTTCCTGAGGCTTCATGCTTCCTGAGGCTTCATGACACCGAACCGAGCGAAAGTGGCACGGGTGGACGACAAGGACATGGGTTCCGACCTTCAGTCGGTGCTCATCACCAAAGAAGAGATCGATGCGAAGCTGGCCGAGCTGGCCGCGAAGATCGACGCGGAGTACGCGGGCAAGGAGCTGCTCATCGTCGGCGTCCTGAAGGGCGCCGTGATGGTGATGGCGGACCTGGCACGTGCGCTGTCCACCCCCGTCACGATGGACTGGATGGCCGTGTCGTCGTACGGCGCGGGCACCCAGTCCTCCGGCGTGGTCCGCATCCTCAAGGACCTGGACACCGACATCAAGGGCAAGCACGTCCTGATCGTCGAGGACATCATCGACTCCGGCCTGACGCTGTCCTGGCTGCTGTCGAACCTGGGCTCGCGGGAGCCGGCCTCGCTCGAGGTCTGCACGCTGCTGCGCAAGCCGGAAGCGGCAAAGGTCGACATCGACGTGAAGTGGATCGGCTTCGACATCCCCAACGAATTCGTCGTGGGATACGGCCTGGACTTCGCCGAGAAGTACCGCAACCTGCCGTTCGTCGGCACGCTCGCGCCGCACGTCTACGGCGGCTGACGCCCCGTCGGCGGTGCCGGACAGGGCCTGGAAAGCACCTCGTGCCGGACGGCGGGAACCCTCAGCGGTCTCCCGCCGTTGGAGCAGGGAGGGCGGAATCCAAGTCGCATTGTTCACCACGGGCAGCGGCGTCGGGTGACAATGCTGGGGTACCGTCCGAAGGTCAGTCTTTTTCGGGCCAGTAATACACCGTACGCACGACCAGACCTCCCCGAGGGCTGGAGTGCCTCACTGTGGCAGGAGGGACGGGGCCTTTGGGCTCCGTATGGATGGACGTGAAGCGATACTTCCGTGGGCCGGTCATGTGGATCGTGCTGGCCGTCCTCGCCGTGGTCGTGTTGATGCAGGTCGTCAGTTCGTCCGGCGGCTACAAGACGGTGGACACCGGTCAGGTCGTCAAGGCGATCACGGACAACAAGGTGAAGTCCGCCGAGCTGACGACCGGCGACGAGATGAAGATCAAGGTCGAGCTCTCCGGCGGCAACAAGGTCGAGGGTTCCGACAAGATCCAGTCGAGTTACATCGGCGACCAGGGCGTGGACCTGGCAAAGACCCTGCAGTCCAAGTACCAGACGGGCGACATCAAGGACGGTTACACCGTCTCGCCGGAGAAGCAGAGCCCCTTCGTGGGCATGCTGCTCTCGCTGCTGCCGTTCGTCCTGATCGTCGTCGTGTTCCTGTTTCTGATGAATCAGATGCAGGGCGGCGGCTCCCGGGTCATGAACTTCGGCAAGTCCAAGGCCAAGCTCATCACCAAGGACACCCCCAAGACGACGTTCTCGGACGTCGCCGGGTCGGACGAGGCGGTGGAGGAGCTCCATGAGATCAAGGAGTTCCTGCAGGAGCCGGCCAAGTTCCAGGCCGTGGGCGCCAAGATTCCCAAGGGCGTACTGCTGTACGGCCCGCCCGGTACGGGCAAGACGCTCCTCGCGCGCGCCGTCGCGGGCGAGGCGGGCGTGCCCTTCTACTCGATCTCCGGCTCCGACTTCGTCGAGATGTTCGTGGGTGTCGGCGCCTCGCGTGTCCGTGACCTCTTCGAGCAGGCCAAGGCGAACGCCCCGGCGATCGTCTTCGTCGACGAGATCGACGCCGTCGGCCGGCACCGCGGTGCGGGCCTGGGCGGCGGTCACGACGAGCGCGAGCAGACGCTGAACCAGCTCCTGGTCGAGATGGACGGCTTCGACGTGAAGGGCGGCGTCATCCTGATCGCCGCCACGAACCGGCCGGACATCCTGGACCCGGCGCTGCTGCGCCCGGGCCGCTTCGACCGGCAGATCGCGGTCGACCGCCCCGACATGCAGGGCCGTCTGGAGATCCTCAAGGTTCACCAGAAGGGCAAGCCGGTCGCCCCGGACGTCGACCTCAGCGCGGTGGCCCGGCGTACGCCCGGCTTCACCGGCGCGGACCTGAGCAACGTCCTCAACGAGGCCGCGCTGCTCACCGCCCGCAGCGACAAGAAGCTGATCGACAACCACTTCCTGGACGAGGCGATCGACCGGGTCGTGGCCGGTCCGCAGAAGCGGACCCGGATCATGTCGGACAAGGAAAAGAAGATCACCGCGTACCACGAGGGCGGACACGCCCTGGTCGCGGCGGCCTCGCCGAACTCCGACCCGGTCCACAAGATCACGATCTTGTCCCGCGGCCGCGCGCTCGGCTACACGATGGTGCTCCCGGACGAGGACAAGTACTCCACCACGCGCAACGAAATGCTCGACCAGCTGGCATACATGCTGGGCGGCCGCGCGGCGGAGGAGCTGGTCTTCCACGACCCGACGACGGGCGCCGCGAACGACATCGAGAAGGCGACCGCCACGGCCCGCGCGATGGTCACGCAGTACGGCATGACCGAGCGGCTCGGCGCGATCAAGTTCGGTTCGGACCAGTCCGAGCCGTTCCTGGGCCGCGAGATGTCCCACCAGCGCGACTACTCGGAAGAGGTCGCGGCGCTGGTGGACGAGGAGGTCAAGAAGCTGATCGAGACCGCGCACAACGAGGCGTGGGAGATCCTCGTCGAGAACCGCGACGTTCTCGACAACCTGGTCCTGGCCCTCCTGGAGAAGGAGACCCTGGGCAAGGAGGAGATCGCCGAGGTCTTCAAGCACATCGTGAAGCGCCCGGCCCGCCCCGCGTGGACCGGCTCCTCACGGCGTACGCCCTCCACCCGCCCGCCGGTGCTCTCTCCCAAGGAGCTGGCCCCGGCCAACGGCGCGGTCACCGCGACGCCCACCGTCTCCACGGAGAAGGTGGACCTCCCGGAGGACTCCGGCAGCAGCGAGGCGTGACCGGTCGGCCGCTCGCCACAGCGGCCCCGGAATGAATGCCGCGTCCCCCAGGTTCTAGCCTGGGGGACGCGGCATTCCGCGTTCGCAGCGGGGTGAAAGACGGAACGAGGCACGAGATGACCGACCCGGTGGCGCTGGACGGCGAAGGCAAGATCGGTGAGTTCGACGAGAAGCGGGCCGCGGACGCCGTCCGCGAACTCCTGATCGCGGTCGGCGAGGACCCGGACCGCGAAGGCCTCCTGGAAACGCCGGCGCGGGTGGCGCGGGCGTACAAGGAGATATTCGCGGGGCTGTGGCAGAAGCCCGAGGACGTCCTCACGACGACTTTCGACCTCGGCCACGACGAGATGGTGCTGGTCAAGGACATCGAGGTGATGTCGAGCTGCGAGCACCACCTGGTGCCGTTCGTCGGTGTCGCGCACGTCGGCTACATCCCGTCCACCGACGGCAAGATCACGGGGCTGTCCAAGCTGGCCCGGCTGGTGGACGTCTTCGCCCGCCGCCCGCAGGTCCAGGAGCGGCTGACCACGCAGATCGCCGACTCCCTCATGGAGATCCTGGAGCCGCGCGGCGTGATCGTCGTGGTCGAGTGCGAGCACATGTGCATGACCATGCGCGGCGTGCGGAAGCCGGGTGCGAAGACCACCACGTCCGCGGTGCGCGGACAGCTGCGGGACGCGGCTACGCGCGCCGAGGCGATGAGCCTGATCCTGGCTCGCTGAGCCCGCTCGGCGGCCGCACGCCGCCGGGCGCGGCGTGCGGCTGTGCGCTGCCGGCTATGCGCTGAGGCGGCCTGCCAGCCACGCCAGTGCGGCGGGGATTTCCCGGCGCCAGGTGTTGAAGTTGTGGCCGCCGCTGTCCAGGACTATCGAGGAGACGCGGGTGGGCTCCTTGGTCTGCCGGATGAAGCGCATGGTGTCGGCGTAGTTGGCCTCGCCCTGTCTGCTGGTCGTGACCAGCAGGTTCACCGAAGGCGCCGGCAGGTGGCGCTGCCGCCACATGAGGTCGTTCTCGCGTCGGAGCTGCGGATCGCCGGCGAAGAGGTCGCCGGTGGTCGGGTCGAGCGGGGCCTTGTAGTAGCCGGAGAGGGCGACGCCCGTCGAGTACGCCTCCGGGTGGCGCATGGTCATCTTCAGGGCGCAGTAGCCGCCCGTGGAGTCGCCCATCAGGCCCCAGCTGCGGGCGGCCGTACCGGTGCGGTAGTGCGCCGCGATGTCCGCGCGCAGCTCCTTGGTGAAGAACGTCTCGGTCTGCGGGCCGCCCGGTATGTCCATGCACTCCGTGTCGCGCGGCGGGGCGACCGTCGGCCGCATCATCACCAGGATCGTCGGCCGCATCCTGCCCTGCCCGACGAGCCGGCGCTCGGTCTGCGGGTAGTGCAGCTTGGTGTACAGCGCCTCGGCGGTGCCCGGATAGCCGGTGAGCACGACGGCCGCGGGGAAGCGCTGATGGGCGTACCTGGGCTGGAAGTACTCCGGCGGCAGGTAGACGTACGCCGGGCTGGTGATGCCGGTCGACTCGCCCCGTACGAGCACCCTGTCCAGCCGGCCGGCGACGTCGGCGCGCCGCTTGTCGTGCGGCAGGCCGGTCCGCTCTATGCCCTGCCGTTTCAGGTCGGTGCCGCCCGGGCCGGTCGTGTGGTCGACCACGACACCGGTCTGGTGCTCCTGGCCGAAGAGGTCGGCCCAGGACGCGTAGAACCCGAAAGCGCCGTTGACCACCAGCCCGACCGAGGCGAAGAGGGTCAGCTGGGTCGCCAGCAGCAGCCCGATCCGGCCCGTCACGGCGCGCCAGGTGCGGCCTGCGAGGCGCGGCCACAGCAGCACGGTCCAGACGAAGAGAGCCACCGCGACCAGCACGGTGAGCGCCAGCACGGTCTTACTGGTGAGTTCCATGTCCACTTCCTGCCGGGCGGCCGGACGGCCCGATCGCCTGATGGAACCCCGAGCCCTGAAGCGCCGTCCTACAGGACGCAAATTGTCCACGTAGTGGCGACTGATGCTCCGCGTTCTGAAGACCAGGCGGCTTGAGGAGCGGGCGACGGGAAAGTGATGTCTGACAGGCTAGATGGCGAAAAGTCCGGAGTGGTTGCGTGGCGTCGCGCACGCTGGGTGCGGGGACCGCGCCCGGAAGCGGTGCCCACGGCCGTCGGTACGGCCTGCACGCTGATCGGTCTGCTGAACGTGGCGGCCGGTGTCTTCCCGCGCTTCCGGCACAGCCGCATGCACGCGCTGGCGGAGGTGCTGCCCGGCGCGGTGAGCCCGCTGGCCGCGGCCGCTTCGATCGTGGTGGGCCTGCTGCTCCTGCTGCTGGCGCACGGCCTGAAGCGGCGCAAGCGGCGGGTGTGGGTCGCCGCGGTGACGCTGCTCCCGGTGGGCGCGGCGGCGCAGTTCGCGTACCGCCACTCCGTCGTCGGCGCGGTGCTGTCCCTGGCGCTGCTGGCCTACCTCGTCCGGCACCGGAGCGAGTTCGCCGCGCTGCCGGACCCGCGCAGCCGCTGGAAGGCGCTGCTGAACTTCGTCGTGCTGGGCGGCGTGAGCGTCGCCCTCGGCATGGTGATCGTCAACTCCCACCCGCACCGCACCGTCGGCGACCCGACGGTCTGGGAGGAGCTGCAGCACGTCCTGTGGGGCCTGTTCGGCTTCGAGGGCCCCGTGGCGTACACCCACCACGTCGACTACACGGTCGGTTACTCGCTCGGCGCGCTCGGCCTGCTGACCCTGGCGACCACCGCGTACCTCGCCTTCCGGCCCGAGCAGCCCGCCGCCCGGCTCACGGCGGAGGACGAGGACCGGCTGCGGGACCTGCTGGCCCGGCACGGCAGCCGGGACTCCCTCGGCCACTTCGCGCTCCGCCGCGACAAGGGCGCGGTCTTCTCGCCCAGCGGCAAGGCGGCGGTCTGCTACCGCGTGATCTCCGGGGTGATGCTGGCCAGCGGCGACCCCATCGGGGACGTCGAGGCGTGGCCCGGTGCGATCGAGCGCTTCATGGAGGAGGCGCGGGCGCACTCCTGGACGCCCGCGGTGATGGGCTGCTCCGAGACCGGCGGCGAGGTGTGGACCCGCGAGACGGGCCTGGACGCGCTGGAGCTGGGCGACGAGGCCATCGTGGACGTGGCGGACTTCACGCTCTCCGGGCGCGCGATGCGCAACGTACGGCAGATGGTCAAGCGCATCGAGCGCAACGGCTACGAGACCAGGGTGCGCCGCGTGGAGGAGCTGACCCCCGAGGAGATCGCGGCGGTCCAGCGGGCCGCCGACGACTGGCGGGGCACCGACACCGAGCGCGGCTTCTCGATGGCGCTGGGCCGGATCGGCGACCCGCGGGACGGGGACGCGGTCATAGCCACCGCGCACCGCGCCCCCGAAGAGGGCGAGGCGCCGGGCCCGTACGGCGACCTGAAGGCGGTACTGCACTTCGTGCCGTGGGGCGCGGACGGCATGTCGCTGGACCTGATGCGGCGCGACCGCAGCGCCGACCCGGGGATGAACGAGCTGCTGATCGTGGCAGCGCTGCAGGCGGCGCCGAAGCTGGACGTGGCCAAGGTCTCCCTGAACTTCGCGATGTTCCGCTCGGCGCTGGCCCGCGGCGAGAAGCTGGGCGCGGGGCCGGTGCTGCGCACCTGGCGGGGCCTGCTGGTGTTCCTCTCGCGCTGGTTCCAGATCGAATCGCTGTACAAGTTCAACGCCAAGTTCCAGCCCCGCTGGGAGCCGCGCTTCGTGGTCTTCCGGGCCACCCGTGACCTGCCGCGGATCGGCTTCGCGGCGATGCAGGCCGAAGGGTTCGTGCAGCTGGGGCTGCCGCGGCTGCTGCGCCGCCGGCGTCCGGAGCCCGTGGCGCGCCCGTGTGCGCACCGCTCTCGGGGGCTGCGCGGCACGTCGGTCGAGCGGGCCGCCTGAGAGCCCGAGGGGCGGGCGCGGTGGCGGCCGGGGCCGGCGGGGGAGGCGGCGAACGGGTACGTACGGGGACGTACAGGTGTTCCCGTACGTCCGCGTTCGCCCAGGAACGCGCCGTGCGTGGGGCGAGCCGCCCGGCCACAGCGCCTAGGCTGGATGTATGAGTACCTTGCGTGGCCGGGTGGCCGGTCTTCCCGAGTGGGACCGGTGCGCGGTCATGGGCGTGGTCAACGTGACCCCCGACTCGTTCTCCGACGGTGGCGACTGGTTCGACACCGAGCTCGCGGTCAAGCACGGCCTGGACCTGGTGGCCCAGGGGGCCGACCTGGTGGACGTGGGCGGCGAGTCGACCCGGCCCGGCGCCGCGCGCGTGGACGAGGCCGAGGAGCTGCGCCGCGTCATCCCGGTCGTACGGGAGCTGGCGGCGGCCGGCGTGGTGATCTCCGTGGACACGATGCGGGCCTCCGTGGCCGAGCAGTCTCTGGAGGCGGGCGCGCGGCTGGTCAACGACGTCAGCGCGGGCGCCGCCGATCCGGCGATGATCCCGGTGGTGGCCGCGGCGAACGCGCCGTTCGTGGTGATGCACTGGCGTGGCCAGTCCGTCGACATGAACGAGCGGGCGGTCTACCGCGACGTCGTCGGCGAGGTCGTGGCCGAGCTGCGCGTGTCGATGGACCGTGCGGTCGCCGGAGGCATCGACCCGGAGCGCGTCGTGATCGACCCGGGGCTGGGCTTCGCCAAGCGGGCCGACCACGACCTGGAGCTGATCGCGGGCCTGGAGCGGCTGCGCGAGCTGGGCCGGCCGCTGCTGGTGGCCGCCTCGCGGAAGCGGTTCCTGGGCCGGGTGCTGGCCGGTGCCGGCGCTTCCGCCTCCGTGCCGCCGGCCCGGGAGCGGGACGCGGCGACGGCCGCGGTCACCGCCCTGTCGGCGCGCGAGGGCGCCTGGGCGGTTCGCGTGCATGAAGTGCGGGCGAGCGCCGACGCGGTACGGGTCGCGCGCGCCGTGGAGGCGGCCGGTTCCGCGGCCCGGCGCACGGCGTAGAACGGGGCCCGGCAGGGCACAGGGCAGCCAGGCGGCGCGCGGGTGCCCGGGTGGCGGGGGCGCGGGGCACGCATGCGTGCACGTACCTGTGCACGCCCATAAGGACGCGAAGTACGCACGAGGATCATGACGGGAGCGGTGTGAGCGGTTTGAGCCCACGTACGGACATCGAGCTGGTGGAGCAGGCCAATACCGCGTTCTACGAGGCCATCGAGCGCGGCGATCACGAGGCGATGTCCGAGCTGTGGCTGGACGGCCAGGTGAGCGTGGTGCACCCTGGCTGGCCGGTGCTGCGCGGCCGCAGCGAGGTGCTGCGCTCGTATGCGCTGATCATGGCGAACACCGAGTACATCCAGTTCTTCCTCACCGATGTGGAGATCGACGTGGTGGCCGACACCGCGCTGGTGACCTGCACGGAGAACATCCTCAGCGGCGGCCCGGCCGAGGAGGACGGCTCGGTGGGCCCGCTGATCGGCCAGCTGGTCGTGGCGACCAACGTCTTCCGGCGTACGGAGGACGGCTGGCGGGTGTGGTCGCACCACGGGTCGCCGGTGCTCGCCGACCGGGACGACGAGGACGACGAGGACGGGCCCGAGGACGAGGACGACGGCGTGGGCGGGCTGCCCGGCGGCCTGTGAGACGCGTCTCGGCGGGCTCCGTGCCGGGCGCCGACCGGGCGCGTGCACGGCGCTGACGTCGGCGGATACCGTGTCCGGGGGTCAGCGGCCGGGGTCAGCGGGGTGACCGAGGGAGCACTCGTTCGAGCCAAGTCGTGTCGGGGTAGGGGTGGAGCGAGGGGCCGCGGGGTAAATGGCCGCGCGGACGGGGACTCGGCTGTGCGGCAGCTGTGCGGGGTGCCGTCCATGGCCCCCGTGGGCGAGCGCTGTCAGTGCTCGCAGGTAAATTCGATGACCGGGTGGTGTTCCGGACGGTGTCCGGTGCGTGCCCGGTAATCCGACGATCAGTGGTACCAGTGGGAGTGATTCGCGTGGACCGTGTCGCGCTGCGCGGGCTGAAGGCCCGAGGACACCACGGTGTGTTCGCCCAGGAACGCGAGGCGGGCCAGGCGTTCGTCGTGGACCTGGTGCTCGGCCTGGACACCCGGCCGGCGGCGGCGACCGACGACCTCGCGAAGACCGTGCACTACGGAGTCGTGGCGGAGGAGGTCGTGGCGATCGTCGAGGGCGAGCCGGTCGACCTCATCGAGACGCTCGCGGAGCGGATCGCCGCCCAATGCCTGAAGCACGAGGGGGTGGAGGAGGTCGAGGTCGTCGTTCACAAGCCCGATGCCCCGATCACGGTCCCCTTTGACGACGTGACCATCACCATCACCCGGAGCCGAGTATGACCAGCAGTGACCCGACCGTACAGCCGGTGCCCGCCTCCGTGGTGGAGCAGGTGGACGCGGCGGACGTGACGCTCACCAACCCCAAACGCGCGGTGATCTCCCTGGGGAGCAATCTGGGCAACCGCCTGGAGACGCTGCAGGGCGCCATCGACGCGCTGGAGGACACCCCCGGCGTGCGCGTGAAGGCCGTCTCGCCGGTGTACGAGACCGAGCCGTGGGGCGTGGAGCCGGGCTCCCAGCCGACGTACTTCAACGCCGTCGTCCTCCTGAAGACCACGCTGCCGCCCTCCTCGCTCCTGGAGCGCGGCCACGCCATCGAGGAGGCGTTCGAGCGGGTCCGCGACGAGCGCTGGGGTCCGCGCACGATCGACGTCGACATCGTCGCGTACCAGGACGTCGTCTCCGAGGACCCGGTGCTGACCCTGCCGCACCCGCGCGCCCACGAGCGCGCCTTCGTCCTCGTGCCGTGGCACGACGTCGACCCCGAGGCCCTGGTCCCCGGGCGCGGCCCGGTGGCCGAGCTGCTGGAGGAGCTGGGCCGGGGCGGCGTCGCGCCGCGCGCCGACCTGGAACTGCGACTGCCGGAGTGATCGTTGTCCCTACGGCCCCCGGGCCGGTGCAGGGATCATGATGGTGTCCGGTGGACATGACGGCCGGCGCGCCCGCGTGGGGCGTGCGGCCAGGACGGTGTGAGGGGCGAAGAGCTCGGTGAAGCAGCTACGGATCAAGGTGCTGGTCGGGCTGTTCGTGGTGGCAGGCGTACTGGCCTGGGCCGGCGCCCGGCTGTGGGACGCGCTCGGCAGCCTGCCCAGCGTGCCGCTGGCGGCCCCGATCGTGTTGGCGCTGATCGCGGCCGTGCTGGCGGCGACGGCCCTGTCGCTGCGCAGCCGGCTGAAGGCCCAGCGCGAGCGGGTGCCCGGCGCGAAGGGCGTCGAGCCGATGATGGCCGCGCGGGCGGTGCTTTTCGGTCAGGCGAGCGCGCTGGTCGCCGCGGTCGTGAGCGGCCTGTACGGCGGCGTCGCGGTCTTCCTGCTGACCTCGGGCTCGGCGGCCCAGGGCCGCGGGGACCAGACGGTGTACGCGGGCCTGGCGGTCCTCGCCGGCCTGGCGGTGGTGGCCGCCGCCGTCTTCCTGGAGCGCGTCTGCAAGCTCCCGGACGATGACGACGAGGCGGGCGCGGCGGCTGCGTGACGCGCGAGTGCGGGGGCTGCGTGACGCGCGGGCGCGGGGGCTCTTTCGGGTGCACTCGGGACTGCTCGGGTGCGGCGGCACTCGTCCTTGGGTAACCCCCGGGGTGGGGGACCCGGAAGCTGCGCCCGTAGGCGCAGCCGGCCGGTCGCCCCTCACGCGTCCAGTACGGACTCCAGGTCCACCTCGGTGCGGGGGATGTTCGCCGCGTCCGCCGTGGTCGAGCGGCGCAGCGCCTCGTGGAGGCGGCCCGGCGTGAGGACGCCGAGGAAGCGGTCGCCGTCCAGTACGGCGATCCAGCCCGCGTCGTGCTGCAGCATCGTGCTGAACGCCTGCTTCAGGGGCGCCCCGACCGGCAGCCACGCCTCCATGCGCCGCGCGTGCTCGCGGACCGTGCCCTCCTTCGCGAGCGCGAGGGTGTCCGCCGCGACCCAGCCGTGCAGCCGGTCCTCGTGGTCCAGCACGACCGCCCAGCGGGCGCCGTCCGCCGTCATCCCGGCCAGCGCGCGCCCCACGGGGTCGTCGAGGTGGATGACCGGCGGCTGTTCGAGGTCGCCGGTCTCGATGGGGGTGACGGACAGCCGCTTCAGCCCCCGGTCGGCGCCGACGAACTCCGCTACGTACGGCGTCGCGGGCGCGCCCAGCACCGTCGCCGGAGTGTCGAACTGTTCGATGCGCCCGGCCCCGTAGACGGCGATGCGGTCGCCGAGCCGTACGGCTTCTTCGATGTCGTGCGTCACGAAGAGCACCGTCTTGTGGAGCGAGGACTGCAGGCGCAGGAACTCCGTCTGCAGGTGCTCGCGGACGACCGGGTCCACGGCACCGAACGGCTCGTCCATGAGCAGCACGGGCGGATCGGCGGCGAGCGCGCGGGCCACGCCGACGCGCTGGCGCTGACCGCCGGAGAGCTGTTCCGGGTACCGGTCGCCGTACACGGACGGGTCCAGGCCGACCAGGTCGAGGAGTTCGGCGGCCCGGGCGCGGGCCTGCTTCCGGGGCCGGCCGAGCAGGTGCGGGACCGTGGCGGTGTTGTCCAGCACGGTCTTGTGCGGGAACAGTCCGATCTGCTGGATGACGTACCCGATGCGCCGGCGCAGTTCGACCGGGTCGACGGTGGCGATGTCCGCGCCGTCGAGGAAGATGCGGCCGTCGCTGGGCTCGATGAGGCGGTTGACCATCTTCATGGTCGTGGTCTTGCCGCAGCCGGACGGGCCGACGAGCGTGACGAGCTCGCCCTCCGCGACCTCGAAGGAGAGGTCGTCGACGGCGGTGGTGCCGTCCGCGTAACGCTTGGTGACGTGCTCGAAACGGATCATGCTCATGCTTCCCCATTGTCGTCGGTCCGCCCGGGGCGGGATGAACGGGATGTTGCGAGTGAATGGCGGTCCGGGCCGATTGTCAGTGGCGGGGGATAGGGTCGCAGACAGTCACCGGATTTGTGAGCGAGTGGACGGGGGAGGTGACGTGGCGTGAGCACGCCCATGAGCACGATCGCGAGTACGTACGTGAGCGCGGCCGTGAGCCCGCGCAGCTGCCTGCAGGCCAACGACTGGATCTGCGGCGAGTACGTCCGCAGCCGGAGCCAGGAGCTGGTGGACGCGACCGTCCAGCACGTGTGGATCACCGTCCTCTCCGTGGCCGTCGGCCTGTTGGTGGCCTTCCCGCTGGCGCTGCTCGCCCGGCAGCGGCGCGGCGCGGCCGGGCCGGTCCTCGGCCTGACGACGATTCTGTACACGGTCCCGTCGCTGGCCATGTTCGCGCTGCTGACCCCGGTGTTCGGGGTCTCGGCCGCCGTGGTCGTGACGGGCCTGGTGCTCTATTCCCTCACGATCCTGGTGCGGAACATCCTCGCGGGCCTGCAGGCGGTCCCCGCGGAGGTGCGCGAGGCGGCCCGCGGGATGGGATACGGCCCGCTGCGGCTGCTCTTCCAGGTCGAACTGCCGCTGGCGCTGCCCGCGGTGATGGCGGGGCTGCGGATCGCCACGGTCTCGACGGTGGCGATGACGACGATCGGCGCGGTCGTCGGCTTCGGCGGCCTGGGCAATCTCATCGACAGCGGGATGCAGGGCTTCTTCAAGGCGGAGGTCCTCACGGCCTCCGTGCTGTGCGTGCTGCTGGCGCTGGTCGCCGACCTGCTGCTGGTGGGCCTGCAGCGGGCGTTGACGCCGTGGACCCGGGCCGGACGGGCCCGGCGTGGCCGGACCGGGGCCGGGGGAGCGGGACCTGAGCGGACGCGGCGGTTCGGGCGCGAGCGGAAGGCGGTGGCCTGAGCGATGGATGCGATCACGGGTGCGTGGGACTGGCTGGGCTCCGCGGCCAACTGGGCGGGGGAGAACGGCGTATGGCACCGCCTGGGCCAGCACGTGCAGCTCAGCGTGGTGTGCCTGGTCATCTCCTGTGTGCTGGCGCTGCCGGTGGCGCTGTATCTGGGCCACATCGGCAAGGGCGGGGCGCTGGCGGTCAATCTCGCCAACGTCGGCCGGGCGGTGCCGACCTTCGCGGTACTGGTGCTGCTGACGCTCAGCCCGCTGGGCAGGGCGGGGGACTGGCCGACGATCGTGGCGCTGGTGCTGTTCGCCGTGCCGCCGCTGCTGACCAACGCGTACATCGGGATGCGGGAGGCCGATCGCGATGTGGTGGAGGCGGCCCGGGGGATGGGCATGTCCGGCTCGCAGCTGCTGCTCCGGGTCGAGCTGCCGCTCGCGTACCCCTTGATCATGACGGGGCTGCGGTCGGCGTCGGTGCAGGTCGTGGCGACGGTGACGCTGGCGGCGCTGGCGGGCGGCGGCGGTCTCGGCCGGATCATCACGGCGGGCTTCGGCAATTACGACACCCCGCAGGTGGTGGCGGGCGCGGTGCTGGTCGCGGGGCTGGCGCTGCTCGTCGAGGCGGTGCTGGTGGCGGTGGAGCGGCTGTGCGACCCGATGCGCGGCAAGCGCCCGGCGCGCACGGGCCGCCGCGGCATACGGGCGGCCCGCAAGGACGCGCCGGCTTTCTGACACGGGCTTGCCGACAACGGTGACCTGTACCCCGTTGGGTACAGACGTCCGGCCGCGCCTCTGCTGTACTCGCTCACCTCTGCTGTACCCCTTGCTCGATCTCAACGACTGGATGGTGAAACCGATGAACAGCACGTCGCGTACCGCGCGGACGGCCCTCGTCGCGGGGACGGTGCTGGCGCTGGCCGCGGGGCTCTCCGCGTGCGGCGGCCAGAGCCTGGAGGAAAAGGGCGGCAAGAGCACGGGCGGCAAGGGCTCGATCGTCGTCGGTTCGGCGGGATTCACCGAGTCCACGGTGCTCGCCGAGCTCTATTCCAAGATCATTTCCAATGCCGGGTACAAGACCTCCGTCCAGACCCTGAAGAATCGCGAGCTCTACGAACCGGCCCTGGAGAAGGGCGAGGTCGATGTCGTTCCGGAATACGCCTCCACGCTCGCCGATTTCCTCAACGCCAAGGAGAACGGCGCCAAGGCGAAGTCCGTCGCGTCCAACGACGCGGACGAGACCGTAGCGGCACTGAAGAAGCTCGCCGCACCGCGCGGGCTGAAGGTTCTTCCGCAGGGCGAGGCGACGGACCAGAACGCCTTCGCGGTCACCAAGGAATTCGCCGCGAAGCACAAGCTGAAGACGCTCTCGGACCTCGGCGCTTCGAAGGAGAAGGTGAAGCTCGCGGCGGGCGAGGAGTGCGAGACCCGGCCGTACTGCCTGCCGGGTCTGAAGAAGACGTACGGCATAGATGTCACGGGCATCGACCCCAAGGGCGTGGGCACGGTGCAGGCCAAGCAGGCGGTCAAGGACGGCACGGACCAGCTGGTGCTGACCACGACGACGGACGCCACGCTCGGCAGCTTCGGGCTGGTGCTCCTCAAGGACGACAAGCACCTGCAGAACGCCGAGAATGTGCTGCCGGTGGTGAATGCGAAGAGCGCCGGGGACAGCGCCATCGCGAGTGCGCTCGGCAAGCTCACGAAGGTGCTCACGACGAAGGACTTGATCGAGCTGAACCGCCAGGTCGATGCCGACCGGCGCAAGCCGGCGGATGTCGCGACGGCCTATCTGAAGGAGAAGAACCTGCTCAACAAGTAACCAGCGGGAAACGGATTGCAGGGCGGGGCCCCACCAGCCTCGTACGCACGGTAAATTTCAGGCCATGCCACGAGGACGCCATCGCCATTCCCCACCCCTGCACCGGCTTCTTCCCCCTTCGACGGTCGCCGGTGCGTCAATTGCCTGCGCCGCCGGTGCCTGGCTGGTCGGCGATGCGCTGGTGCTCCGGGTCCTGGTCGCCGCCGCGGCCGCCGCCGCGGTCGGCGGCGCCGTGCTG
>NZ_JBEPFC010000039.1:0-49194 GCF_040301705.1 Streptomyces sp. NPDC000151
ACCGTCGCCGCCCTGGCCGCGGAGGAAGTGCTGCGAGGCTGGGGCTGCCGGCGCATCGAGTTCGTCGTGCCCGCCGACGCCACGCCCGCGCTGCGGCTCAGCGCGGCGCTCGGCTACACCGAACGCGCCCGCCGGATGCGCAAGGAGCTCACGACACCGCCCGCACTGCCTCCCGGCAGCGTCGACCGGCCGCTGGACGACGCGGAGTACCCGGCCTGGCTCGCGGCAGCCCAGGACGAGTACGTACAGGCCATGACCCGGCAGGGCGCTTCGGCCGAACGCGCCGCGGAGCTGGCGGACGCCGACCACCGGCTGCTGCTGCCCGACGGCCCGCACACCCCGGGGCAGAGCCTGCGCGTGCTGCGCCATGAGGGCACGGACGTGGGCACGGTCTGGACCGTGCTGCACGCACCGGGGCAGCCGGGCGGTTACGTGTACGACGTGCGGGTCGCGCCCGAGCACCGCGGCCGCGGCCACGGGCGCACCCTGATGGGCATCGCCGAGCGGGAGTGTCTGGCGGCGGGCAGCCGCCACCTCGGCCTCAACGTCTACGCCGACAACCCGACAGCCCGCGGGCTGTACGAGTCCCTCGGGTACCGCGTCATTGACCACCGGCTCTCGAAGCCGCTGCTGTGAGCGGCCGCCGGGCCGCTCGGCCGTGAGCCGCAGCCGAAGTCACTCGGCGGCCAGCAGCCGGTCGGCGATCTCCTCGACGCGGGCGCGCAGCCCCTCCTGGCTCTTGCCGCCGTCCAGCCGCTCGCCGCCGATGACGTACGTCGGCGTGCCCGTGACACCGATCGCCTTGCCCTCGGCCTGGTCCGCGTCGACGATCAGCAGGTGCCGGCCGTCGATCAGCGCGGTGTCCAGCTCCTCGGCGTCCAGGCCCACCTCCCCGGCCACTTTCACCAGCAGCTTCTCGCCCTGCTTCGCCAGCTCCTCGGTGCGCCCGAGGACGGCCTCCACGTACTCCCAGCCGCGGCCCTGCTCGATGGCTTCCTCGGCGGCCTGTGCGGCGGCGTAGGCGTGCTTGTGCTTCTCCAGCGGGAAGTGGCGCAGCCGGATCTCCAGCCGGTCGCCGTAGCGCTCGCGCAGCGCGCGCAGGTCGTCCAGGGCGGCGTGGCAGTCGGGACACTGCAGCTCGCACCAGACCTCCAGGACGGGAGAGGCGGGCGCGGCGGGGGAGGAGGCGTCGTTCATGGGGCCAGTCTTCCAGCCCGCGCGGCCTCCGCCGAACCCGCGCCCGGGCCCCGCCGGACCGGCACCTGAGGAGGATCCGGACCCCGAGATGACCCCGAGGGCGGGCCCGGCCGTGGCCCCTGCGCCGGGCGAGGGGGCAGGATGGAGGGAGAACCGTCCACGGCAGGAGGACCCGATGCTGACCTCGACCGTCTGCGCCGCGCTGTCGGCGGCCGGCCTGGGCATCGCCGCGCTGACCGCCTTCCGCCGGCGCTTCCTCGCCGCGACGCGCATCGCCGCCTTCGCGCTGATCCCGATCGGCCTGGTCATGACCGGTGTCATCGACTGGATCACCGGGCTGGTCCTCAAGCCGACGGTGTGGGCGGGCTTCGGCGTACTGGCGCTCTCGGCCCTGCTGTTCCTGCTGAGCCGCTTCGCCGAGCGCCGCTCCGGCCGGCGCAAGGAGCGCCGCGCGGCAGCCGCGGCACAGCACGGCGGTGCGGTGGCCCCCGGCGCCTCGGCGCCCTCCCTGGGCACCGGCCAGGAGACCGCCCCTCGCCCCGCGGCGAAACCGGCCCGGCAAGGCGGCGGCGCGAACGACGATTTCTCCGATATCGAAGCCATCCTGAAAAAGCACGGGATCTGAGGAACTCCCCCTCCTGCGGGGGAATCTCCCGCGCCTCGCGCCGATCACCTGCGCCATGATCTCCGCGAGATGAACGATGAGAGCCTGTGTCTGAGCCCTGGTCGGATCAGCGCACGTCGTCTGGTGCGTGCGATCGCAAGGCGCCGGAGCGCCCTCGTAGCGGAGCTACTAGGGCGTTTCGGCAACGCCGCGAGCGTGCGTGCCAGACGACGGACGCCCGGCCAGGGCTCAGATACAGGCTCTCAGTACGCCCTGACCCGGGAGAACACTCCCCGGGCCCCTGAAGCCCGCGGCTGTCTCTTCGCGCTGTCCCAGCCGCCCCTGATGCTCTTCCTCACCGTGATCGGCGTCCTGCTCCTGCTGGGCGCCGTGCACGACCTGTTCCTGCTGTGAGCGCCGGTGGCCGCGCCTCCGGCGGGCGGAGTCAGCTCGCGGCCTCGCGGCGGCGCGCCCGGTACGCGGCGACGTGCAGACGGTTGCCGCAGGTCCGGCTGTCGCAGTAACGACGCGAGCGGTTCCGGGAGAGGTCGACGAAGGCGTGCCGGCAGTCCGGTGCCTCGCAGCGCCGCAGCCGCTCCCGCTCCCCGGCGACGACCAGGAACGCCAGCGCCATCCCGCCGTCCGCCGCGAGGTGGTCGGCGACCGAGGCGCCGGGCGCGAAGTAGTGCACGTGCCAGTCGTACCCGTCGTGGTCGGTCAGCCGAGGGGTGGTGCCGGCCGCCGCCACCAGCGAATTCAGCAGCTCGGCCGCGCTGCGGTCGTCGTCCGCCGCGAAGACCTGGGCGAATCTGGACCGTACGGAGCGCACGGAGGCCAGGTCACGTTCGCCGAGCGTGCCCACATCGCTGAAGGCGTTGCGCGCGACGAACTCGTACAGGCCCGGCACGTCGGTGAGGGCGTCCGGGGCCGACGGGGCCCCGCCCTCGGGCGCGGTGTTCAGGAGGTCGACGACTGCCTCCAGCGCGCACCGGGTGTCATGGGTGATCATCACGGGTCGCTCCCAGGCCGGGAGGGGCGGATTCTGCCGCCCCCCGGGATCCATGTGCGGTGGCCGGTGATCTCCAGCGATCGGCCGGCCGCCCCCTTGCCGAATGGTCGCCGACTCTAGCGCCTCCAACAAGGCCCGGCGGCCACCGGTGCCGCAGGTTTCCCCGGCTCCCCGGTGCCCGTCCGGGCCGGTCAGTACGGAAGCGGCGCCGCCGCCGCGGTGGTCTCCGCGGCGACGGCGCCGGTGCTTGCCGTATGAACTTGTCCGTCCTGCGCCGTCTCCCCGAGTCGGACGGCGCGAGTGGTGAGCGGTTGACGCGGTACGCGGCCGCGGGTCTCCTCAGCTCTCCGCGAGGATGTGGGAGAGCTCTGTGTCGAGATCGAAGTGTCGGTGCTCGGTGCCGGGCGGGACCGCGGCATCCGTGCGCTTGAGGAAGGATTCCAGGGCCCGCGCCGGGGCTTCGAGCAGAGCCTCGCCCTCCGGAGAGCTCAGGGCGATGCAGACGACTCCCTGACCGTGGCTCCGGGACGGCCAGACGCGGACGTCGCCGGTGCCGGTGGGCCGGTGCAGGCCCTCGGCGAGGAGATCACGAGCGAAAACCCACTCGACGGTCTCCTCGGCTCCGGTGTGGAAGGTGGCGTGCACGGCATAAGGATCGGCCGTGTCATACCGCAGGCCCGCAGGTACAGGCAGTGAGGACTCGCTCGACACAACGAGGCGCAGGTGCAGCTCGCAGCTGACCGTGGTGTTCATACGCCAGGGCCTTTCGCTCAGTGTGCGCTCGGGGGTTCGCACGTCGGCGAAATCGACATGCCACCTACGGTGGCGTTGTAAACCCCTCTGACTGTTTTGGGTGGCTTCAGGTACCTCTTACGGCGGAGTCCGGGATCCTCCCGAGCGTTCATGCGAGGGTGCGGGACGTCGGGTAGGTTTGCCGGTATGAATGCGGAGAGTGACGAGCGTCAGGGTGCCGTCGGAGGCGCGTCGACACAGGGCGCGACGGCGATCCCGCAGAAGCTGGGGTCCAAGGCGCCGCATTTCGTGAAGCGCTCCCGGCCCCTCCACATGAGCTGGCAGGTCGGCATCTTCATCATCGGCCTCGCGGTGGTCGTCGGCGGCATCATCATGCTGCCGCTGCCGGGCCCCGGCTGGCTGGTGATCTTCGCCGGCATGGCGATCTGGGCGACCGAGTTCGTCTGGGCGCAGCTCGTGCTGCGCTGGACCAAGCGCAAGGTCACCGAGGCCGCCCAGAAGGCCCTGGACCCCAAGGTCCGCCGCCGCAACATCATCCTCACCTCGATCGCCGTGGTGATCGTCGTCGCGGCCCTCGCGGTGTACGTGTGGAAGTTCGGCTTCGAGATGCCCTGGCACATCACCGAGTGACCGCGGCCCGGCCGCACCCTGGTCAGGAGCCCCGCTGACATGCGGTAATGTTGGCGGTGCGCCGGGCCGAGAGGCACGGGCGCCCGGGGCGATTAGCTCAGTGGGAGAGCGCTTCGTTCACACCGAAGAGGTCACTGGTTCGAACCCAGTATCGCCCACCCGGATCGAAGGGCCCGGAGGTCTCGTACCTCCGGGCCCTTCGGCGTATCCGGCCTTCCGGTGCCCCCGGCGCGGCACACTGGATCCATGTCCGCCTGGCCGCTCCGCCCCCACCACTACCGCTTCCGCAGCGTCTGGCTGCTGGACGCGGCGCCCGGCGTCGTCTACGCCGTCCTCGAACGGACCGAGTCCTACCCCCGCTGGTGGCCTCAGGTCGCCGAGGTGCACCGGACCGACGACAGCTCCGGCACCGCCCGCATCCGCTCCGTACTGCCGTACAGCCTGCGCGTCACCGCCCGCGAGAGCCGCCGCGACCCGCGCGCCGGCGTCCTGGAGACGGCGCTGCACGGCGACATCGACGGCTGGGCGCGCTGGACGGTCCGCCCGTACGGCACCGGCACCCGCGCGCTGTACGAGCAGGAGGTCGAGGTCCGCAGGCCCTTCATGCGGCTGCTGGCCTACCCGGGACGCCCGTTCTTCCGCCTCAACCACACGCTGATGATGCGGGCCGGGCGGCGCGGACTGGCCGCCTGGCTGGCCCGCCACCAAGAAATTTGAAGTGAAGCCGCCGCGACCTGTATTGTTCAGGTCGTTCGCGAGGGACACCCTCCCCGAGAACCCCGGGCGATTAGCTCAGTGGGAGAGCGCTTCGTTCACACCGAAGAGGTCACTGGTTCGAACCCAGTATCGCCCACCCGGAGAGAAGGCCGGACCGTCAGCAACGGTCCGGCCTTCTGCGTATGTTCACGTCGCACTTCCTTGTACGGTCACGCCGCGGCAGGCAGGTCCGGGCGGAGCGGCCAGTGCGGGTCCACCGCCTCCTCCGTGCCGTTGCGCGCGAACCACGCCTGCAGGCCCCGCGCTTGGGCCGCGTGCCACACCGCCTGGAGTGCGTGCAGCTCCGCCACGCTCAGCCCTTCGAGCCGCGTCGCGAACGCCTGCCCCAGCGCCCGTACGACCTGCAGTGACGCCGTCGCGTCCGCCGCCGCCTCGTGCGCCCCCGACAGCTCGACGCCGTAGTGCTCGCACAGGTCCGTCAGCGTCCGGCGGCCCTTGCGGTACCGGTCCAGATGCTTGTCCAGCACCCGCGGATCCAGCACGCACAACGACTGCGTACCGAGATACGCCGCCAGCGACGACGCCCGGTGCCGGCGCAACTCGCGGTCCAGCAGCGTCAGATCGAACGGCGCGTTCATCACGACCAGCGGTCGCCCCGCCATCGCCTGCTCCGCCAGGGCCCGCGCTATCTCCTCCATCACCGGCGCCGGCCAGCGGCCGTTCATCGCCAGATGCCCGGCCGTCAGGCCGTGCACCGCCGTCGCCGCCTCCGGGATGTCCACACCCGGATTGACCAGCCAGCGCGTGACCCGCGGAGTCGAGCGCGGCGTCTCCTGGACGACCAGGGCCGCGGAGACGATGCGGTCCCGCTCCACATCGATCCCCGTCGTCTCGGTGTCGAAGGCAGCCAGCGGACCGTCGAACCAGCACGGCATAGTTTCAACTCCTCGTGCTCCTGCGGCGGGTGGCCTGCCCCGGGCCTCCCGAGCTGGTGATACCCGGCCGCCGCGGTTGTCGAACCGCCTTAGTTTGTTGACCACTTGACACGGAGACAACACAGAGGGGACCGCAGCCCCACGCGCGGTCCGCCGGACCGCCGTGCGGCCCGGACCTCCCCACACCCCCACGCACCCGACCGGCACCACCGCAACGCCCGGAAGGCACTGGAGCGATGACGCTCGCGCAGCCCGAACCGGGTGGGTTCCTGCCCGAGCGACCGGTACCGCTGCGCGGCCAGCTCGCCACCACCGCCTCCATGGAGACGCTCCAGGTGGGCTATCTCCACGCCGTGGCCGCGGCCGCCGGCTGCTCGCTCGCGCAGCCCTTCCCGGACAACGGCATCGACTGGCACGTCAGCCACGGCTCGTCCGGCCACACCATCGACGACGAAGTCACCATCAAGGTGCAGCTCAAGTGCACCTATCAGGTACCGCCCCGCCCGCCGGGGCCCAGCTTCGGCTTCACGCTGGACAACGACCACCTCGTGAAGCTCGCCCGTACCCCCGTCGCGGTGCACAAGATCCTGGTCGTGATGCTCGTACCGCGCACGCAGGAGGACTGGCTGCGCGCGAGCCACGACCGGCTCGAACTGCGGCACTGCTGTTACTGGATCAACCTGGCCGGCCAGCAGGCCACCGGCAGGCGCAAGACCACTGTGCGGATACCGACCACGCGGATCTTCGACGACCGTGCGCTCATCGAGATCATGACGCGGGTCGGGGCGGGAGGGAGACCCTGATGTACCGGCCGACCGACGAGCACCCGTTCCCCGTTCCGGACCCCGCCCGGGTCGATCCGGCCGTCCTCATCGCCCTTCTCGGCCGGAACGGCTGGCACCGCCGCGGCGGCATCCAGGGCCGGTACGGCCGCTGGACCCCGCCCGGCGGCACCGCCGGCACCAGCCTCCTCGTACCCGAGTCCGCCCGCTACCCCGACAGCGCCGACCTGCTCGCCGAGGCCCTGACCGCGCTCGCCCGCAGCGCCGCGCCCTCGGCCCGCGAAGTGCTGGTCGGTCTCGCGCTGCCCAGCGACGAGGTGCGCTGGGAGCGCGACATCCCCGACGAGGGCTCCGGCGCGACCCTGTGGACCGCACAGGAACAGCTGCGCGCCGCCGCCCGCTCCCTGCTGGCCGCCGGGGCGCTCGGCACGTACGCGCGGGCCGGCTACCACGGCGCCCGGCACAAGCGGCAGGCCGAGGCGCTCCTGGACCAGGTGCTGGTCGGCCCGGCCCCCGCGGGCCGCAGCCTCACCGCCTACGTGCCGGTCACCGCGGGGCGCGGCACGGTCGCGGGCCTCCAGCGGGCGCTGCACGCCGCCCGCGACGCCACGGACTACCAGCGCGCCACCGGCCGTATGGAGGCGTACCAGGCCGCCGTCGAGCTGGGCGTCTGCCACGAGCTGACCGAGGCGCTGATCTCTCTGGTGCGCGGCGCCGAAGGAGTACGCATCGTGATCCAGTGGTCACCCGCCGAGGGCCCGCCGCCGGGCTGCCCGGCCCGCCCCGAGCCCGTCGAGTTCACCCCCGGCGACCTGCCCGCGCTGCGGCAGGCCGCCCAGCGGTACGTACGGGACGAGCCCTCGCTCGCCGTGCGGGTGACCGGCACGGTCGTACGGATGCGCCGCGAGCGGCCCGACGGCGCCGGCGCGGTACGGCTGCGGGTGCTGGCCGGCGCGGACGTGGCGCAGGTCAGGGTCGCCCTCGGCGAGGAGGACTACCGGATCGCGGGCCACGCCCACCTGCTGGGGCTGCCGGTACGGGTGACCGGGCGGCTGGAGAGCCGCGGCGGCTTCCGCCGGATCACCGGGGCCGCCGGCGTCACACCCGTACAGGTCGACGAGGCGGAGCGGGACCGGCTGCTGAAGTCGCTCCAGGAGAACCTGGACCACTTCGAGGAGGCGTGCGGGGGAGAGTGAGCGCCGCGCCGCCGCCGCGCGTCAACGGTGCGCGTACAGATCACGCAACAGAGCGATCTCCGCGCCGTGGTGGATGACCTCGCGGTTGATGTGCAGCACCAGTGTGGCCATCGGGTACTCGGCGTACGGCCCTTCGGCGGGACCGCACGGCCGCGCCAGGTCCGCCTCGCCGAGCCCCCGCACGCCCGCGTGCCACGCCGCGTACACCTTGTCCAGCTGCTCCAGCGCCTCCCGGGCCGTACCCGCGTACGCGAATTCCTGGTACGTCATCGCCGGCCCGCCGAAGTGGTGGGCGACGCGCATGCCGAGCACGCCTACGATGATGTGGGCCAGCCGCCAGGCGATGGTCGTCACCGGCACGGGCGTCGGCGCGGGGAAGGCGAAGTCGACCGTGAAATCGCCGGAGCCACCGCCGACGGGCGCGCTGCCGGTGCCCCGCCGCCGTACGTTCCAGGCGCCCGGCGCCGGCTCCCAGAAGTACTCCTCGTCGCTCAGCCCGGACAGGCGTTCGCGCAGCTGGTAGCGCCAGTGAAAGTCGAGCTGCTCGGACAGCTGGTCGTTCCAGTCGATGGTCATGACGCGACAGTACGGGCGCGGGGCGCACGGCGCCCGGAAATGCCCAGGACGGGAGCCCGGCAAACAACCGTTTCGCGAGGCGGCCCTGTGGCTCGGTACGATTCGGGGAGCGCAGCGATCGCTGCCGCCCAGCAGACATACGTCAGGAGAGACCGGTGTCAGACGTCCGTGTGACCATCCAACGCGATTCCGAGCGGGAAGAACGCGTGGTGACCACGGGCACTACGGCCGCCGACCTCTTCCAGGGCGAGCGCGCCATCGTCGCCGCGCGGGTGGCCGGAGAGCTCAAGGACCTCGCGTACGAGGTCGCCGACGGCGAGACCGTCGAGCCCGTGGAGATCACCTCCGAGGACGGCCTGAACATCCTGCGGCACTCCACCGCGCACGTGATGGCCCAGGCCGTGCAGGAGCTGTTCCCGGAGGCCAAGCTCGGCATCGGCCCGCCCATCAAGGACGGCTTCTACTACGACTTCGACGTCGAGACCCCGTTCACCCCCGAGGACCTCAAGCGCATCGAGAAGAAGATGCAGGAGATCCAGAAGCGGGGCCAGCGCTTCTCGCGCCGGGTCACCACCGACGAGGACGCCCGCGAGGAGCTGGCCGCCGAGCCGTACAAGCTCGAGCTGATCGGCCTCAAGGGCAATGCCGGCGAGGCCGCCGAGGGCGCGGACGCCGAGGTCGGCGCGGGCGAGCTGACCATCTACGACAACCTCGACGCCAAGACCGGCGACCTGTGCTGGAAGGACCTCTGCCGAGGCCCGCACCTGCCCACCACCCGGAACATCCCGGCGTTCAAGCTGATGCGCTCCGCCGCCGCGTACTGGCGCGGCAGCGAGAAGAACAAGCAGCTCCAGCGCATCTACGGCACCGCCTGGCCGACCAAGGACGAGCTGAAGGCGTATCTGGAGTTCCTGGCCGAGGCCGAGAAGCGCGACCACCGCAAGCTGGGCGCGGAGCTGGACCTCTTCTCCATCCCCGAGGACATCGGCTCGGGCCTGGCGGTCTTCCACCCCAAGGGCGGCATCATCCGCCGGGTCATGGAGGACTACTCGCGGCGGCGCCACGAGGAGTCGGGGTACGAGTTCGTCTACACCCCGCACGCCACCAAGGGGAAGCTGTTCGAGAAGTCGGGCCACCTGGACTGGTACGCCGACGGCATGTACCCGCCCATGCAGCTCGACGAGGGCACGGACTACTACCTCAAGCCCATGAACTGCCCGATGCACAACCTGATCTTCGACGCGCGCGGCCGCTCGTACCGTGAACTGCCGCTGCGCCTCTTCGAGTTCGGGACCGTGTACCGCTACGAGAAGTCGGGTGTGGTGCACGGCCTGACCCGCGCCCGCGGCTTCACCCAGGACGACGCGCACATCTACTGCACCAAGGAGCAGATGGCGGACGAGCTGGACGCCACGCTCACCTTCGTCCTGGACCTGCTGCGCGACTACGGCCTCACCGACTTCTACCTGGAGCTGTCCACCAAGGACCCGGAGAAGTTCGTCGGCTCGGACGAGGTCTGGGAAGAGGCCACCGAGACGCTGCGCAAGGTCGCCGAGAAGCAGGGGCTGCCGCTGGTCCCGGACCCGGGCGGCGCCGCGTTCTACGGCCCGAAGATCTCGGTGCAGACCAAGGACGCGATCGGCCGTACCTGGCAGATGTCGACGGTCCAGCTGGACTTCAACCTGCCGGAGCGGTTCGACCTGGAGTACACCGCGCCGGACGGCTCCAAGCAGCGTCCCGTCATGATCCACCGTGCCCTCTTCGGCTCCATCGAGCGCTTCTTCGCGGTGCTGCTGGAGCACTATGCGGGCGCCTTCCCGGTCTGGCTCGCGCCCGTCCAGGCGACCGGCATCCCGATCGGCGACGCGCACGTGCCGTACCTGGAGGAGTTCGCCGCGGAGGCCAAGAAGCAGGGCCTGCGCATCGAGGTCGACTCGTCCTCGGACCGGATGCAGAAGAAGATCCGCAACGCCCAGAAGGCCAAGACCCCGTACATGATCATCGCGGGTGACGAGGACGTCGAGAAGGGCGCGGTCTCCTTCCGGTACCGCGACGGCTCGCAGGAGAACGGCATCCCGAAGGACGAGGCGATCGCCAAGATCCGCAAGGCGGTCGAGGAGCGCGCCCAGGTCTGACCCGGGCCACGACGCGAGGATTCGGGGGGCGGTCCACCAGGGCCGCCCCTCACCGCGTCCGTACCAGGGAATATGCTGCGTTTCATGACGACTGAGCCGGAGCAGCAGATCGGAGTCGGGACACAGGACGCCTTCCAGCGCCTGTGGACGCCGCACCGGATGGCCTACATCCAGGGTGAGAACAAGCCCACCGGCCCGGGAGCCGACGACGGCTGTCCGTTCTGCACGATCCCGTCGAAGTCCGACGAGGACGGCCTGGTCGTCGCCCGCGGCGAGCACGTGTACGCGGTGCTCAACCTCTACCCGTACAACGGCGGCCACCTGATGGTCGTGCCCTACCGCCACGTCGCCGACTACACCGAGCTGGACGACGCCGAGACGGCGGAGCTGGCGAAGCTCACGAAGCAGGCGATGGCGGCGCTGCGCGCGGCCTCCGGCGCGCACGGCTTCAACATCGGGATGAACCAGGGCGGGGTCGCAGGCGCCGGCATCGCCGCCCACCTGCACCAGCACGTCGTCCCGCGCTGGGGCGGCGACACGAACTTCATGCCGGTGGTCGGCCACACGCGGGTGCTGCCCCAGCTGCTCGCCGACACCCGCGCGATGCTGGCGGACGCCTGGCCGGCGGTGTAACGGCCGGTTCTCGCGCCCGGGGCCCGTACGGAAGCTTCCGTACGGGCCCCGGGCGTACCGCGCGGCGGTCACGCGTCGTAGACGTCGGCCTTCTTCGGAGCGACGTCCTGCACCGCGCCGCTGAGCACCAGCGAGCGGTTGTCGAAGCGCTCGGTGTCCACGCCGTACTCCTTCAGGACGCCCATCGCGGCGGAGTGCACCACGCGCAGTACGGGCGTGGCGGCGCGCAGCGCGTCGTCCGCCATGAAGCGGTGCCGCCAGGGCTTGTCGGCCCAGGCGTGGCGCAGCCCGAAGGGCTCGGGCAGGGTGAGCTTGCCGCCGAGGAAGTCCAGGACCGGCGGGAACCAGGTCAGCGGGGCGCGTGCGGCGAGGCGGACGACCTCGTCGGCGTCGATCAGCGGGAGCTGTCGCTCCTTGGTCTCCCAGAACTTCACGACCTTCGCCTCGGTCACGGTCTTGGCCTTGGGCTTGGTGGTGAACAGGCCGTGGACCGGGCCGAGGGCGTGCCCCGTGACCTCGATGCGCAGCGTCTCGTGCAGCACGGTCACGGTGATCATCAGGGTGAGGACGAGCTGGCCGTCCCAGAGGACGAACTGCACGCCGAGATAGTGGCGGTTGCCGCTGCCGAACTGCTGCTCGTTGCAGATCCGCTCTATCTCGTGCGGGCGGATCTGGAAGGCGTCGGTGTCGGTGCCCTCGGGGCGGGCGACGGCGTCGGCGTTCTCGCCGATGGGGGAGACGATCCAGTGGCGTACGGAGGGCGGCTGGCCGAAGCCGCCGGTGTGCAGCGGGCTGCGCTCCAGGAGCTTGAGCCGGTCGTGGATGGCGCGGATGACGTCCCAGCTGCGGAAGGGGTGGATCTCGCTGTCCGGGTCCGCGGGCCGCAGCTCCTCGGCGAGCTGCCAGCTGCCCCAGCGGGTGCCCATGCCGAGTATGCCCTTGGGGCCTGCGTAGAAGACGACGTTGGCGGCCTGCTCGGCGGTGAGCTTGGCGAGGTTCTGGCGGAGGCGCTCGGCGGCGGTCTGGTTCGGGTCCTGGGGCACGGCCTCGGGGATCTTCGCGCCGACGCCGCCGCCTTCCAGGAGACCCTTCCACGCGTCGCGCAGGTCGGTGGCGGTGCGCTCGCAGATCCGCTTGGCCCACCACCAGCCTATGACCGGGGCGATCAGCATCAGCCGGAGGTAGACCGTCCAGAAGCTGTTGAACGGGAGCTTGATCAGGAAGATCAGGGCGACGCCGCAGAGCGCCACGAGCAGCACCGTGCCCAGCGCGCTCTTGCCCTTGCTCGTGGCCTTGTCCAGGATCCGCTTGAGCTGGAAGCCGCCGAGCCAGAGGAGCACGCCGGGCAGGAAGAGCACCCCGAAGACGGCCATGAGGACCGTCAGTTTGGTGTCCCGCTCCTTGCGGATGCGGTTGGCGGCGAGGCAGTGCTCGACGACGGTCTGCGGCTCGGTGCCGAAGGACTGGATGAGCGGCTTGCGGCCGCCGCCGAGCATCCGGAGCTGTACGGCGCGCGAGAACGCCTCGCCGAGATTGGGCTCGAACAGCGAGAGCTTGGGCTTCTTGATGCCCGACTTGCCGGCCTCGGAGTCGGCGTCGGAGATCGTGGCGAGCTTGCTGTCCCGGTACGCGGCCGAGGCCAGCGCCTGGGTGGCGGCGGTCTGGCCCGCGCCGCCGGAGAGCGGGACCTGCGCTCCCGGGCTGAAATCGAAGCCGTCCATCGTCGTCACCAAGGCCCCCTCGCCGCCGTCTGCCCCTGCCGTTGGGCGTGCCCCGCCGAACGCCTTTAAGCGCCCTTCCCACCGGCCGCCCCCGGCACACCTCTGAGCTGCGCCCTCAGCGTACAGGCGACGTGCAGCCGGCGTACCGCCCAAGGGAGTTGAGTCCCCCTCGTCGGGCGGTACGCCGGTCCTTCCGCGGGTCGCCGGGGGCCGAACTAGCCGCCGTTCTCCGGCTTTTCCCGCTCTTCGCGGATTTTGACGGCGAGTTGCGGCGGCATCGGCTCGTGCCGCGCGTAACTGCGCTGGAAGCGCCCGGTGCCGTGCGAAAGTGACCGGAGATCGACGGCGTAGCGGCCGATTTCGATCTCCGGGACCTCGGCGCGCACCAACGTCCGGCCCGCGCCGGACTGTTCGGTGCCCACGACCCGGCCGCGGCGCCCCGACAGGTCGCTCATCACCGGGCCCACGTAGTCGTCGGGCACCAGGACGGTGACCTCGGCGACCGGCTCCAGCAGGTGGATGCGGGCGTCGGCGGCGGCCTCGCGCAGGGCGAGGGCGCCCGCGGTCTGGAACGCGGCGTCGGAGGAGTCGACGGAGTGCGCCTTGCCGTCCAGCAGCGTCACGCGGATGTCGACGAGCGGGTATCCGGCCGCGACCCCGCGCGCCGCCTGGGCCCGTACGCCCTTCTCCACGGACGGGATGAACTGCCGGGGCACGGCACCGCCGACGACCTTGTCGACGAATTCGATGCCGCTGCCGCCCGGGAGCGGCTCGACCTCGATCTCGCAGATCGCGTACTGTCCGTGCCCGCCCGACTGCTTGACGTGCCGGCCGCGCCCGGTGGCCTGCGCGCCGAACGTCTCGCGCAGCGAGACCTTGTGCGGTACGGCGTCGACCTGTACTCCGTACCGGGCGCGCAGCCGTTCCAGTGCCACGTCCACGTGCGCCTCGCCCAGGCACCACAGGACGACCTGGTGGGTGTGGGGGTTCTGCTCCAGGCGCATGGTGGGGTCCTCGGCGACGAGCCGCGCGAGGCCCTGGGAGAGCTTGTCCTCGTCGGGCTTGCTGTGTGCCTGGATGGCGACCGGCAGCAGCGGGTCGGGCATGTCCCAGGGCGCCATCAGCAGCGGCGCGTCCTTGGCGGAGAGGGTGTCGCCGGTCTCGGCGCGGGAGAGCTTCGCGACGCAGGCCAGGTCGCCGGCGACGACCTTGGTGACCTGGCGCTGCTGCTTGCCGAAGGGGGCCGACAGGGCGCCGATGCGCTCGTCGACGTCGTGGTCCTCGTGGCCGCGGTCGGCCAGCCCGTGCCCGGAGACGTGCACCGTCTCGTCGGGGCGCAGGGTGCCGGAGAAGACCCGTACGAGGGACAGCCGGCCGACGTAGGGGTCGGAGGAGGTCTTGACGACCTCGGCGGCCAGGGGCCCCGCGGGGTCGCAAGTGAGGGCGGGGCGTGGCTTGCCGTCGGGTGTGGTGACGGCGGGGGTGTCCCGCTCGGCGGGAGTGGGGAAGCCGCCGGTGATCAGCTCCAGCAGTTCGATGGTGCCCAGGCCCTCCTTGCTGCCGTCGGCGGCGGGCGCCGCGGCCAGTACGGGGTGGAAGGTGCCGCGCGCGACGGCGGTCTCCAGGTCGCCGATGAGGGTCTTGATGTCGATGTCCTCGCCGCCGAGATAGCGGTCCATGAGGGACTCGTCCTCGCTCTCGGCGATGATCCCCTCGATGAGGCGGTTGCGGGCCTCCTCGATGAGGGGCAGCTCGCCGGACTCCGGATCGCGCTCCTTCCTGCCGCCGCCGGAGTAGTCGTACACCCGCTGGGAGAGCAGCCCGATCAGGCCGTGCACGGGGCGGTGGCCGTCGGCGCCGGCCTCGCCGTACAGCGGGAGGTACAGCGGCAGCACGGCGTCGGGGTCCTCGCCCCCGAAGGCCGTGCGGCAGGTCTCGGTCATGCTGTCGAAGTCGGCGCGGGCCGCTTCGAGGTGGGTGATCACTATGGCGCGGGGCATTCCCACGGCCGCGCACTCGTCCCAGACCATTCGGGTGGCGCCGTCCACGCCGTCCGCCGCCGAGACGACGAAAAGGGCCGCGTCCGCTGCCCGCAGACCGGCCCTCAGCTCCCCGACGAAATCGGCGTATCCGGGGGTGTCCAAGAGATTGATTTTGATCCCGTCCCATTCGACCGGGACCAGGGAGAGCTGTACGGAGCGTTGCTGCCGGTGCTCGATCTCGTCGTAGTCGGAGAGGCAGCCGCCGTCCTCCACCCGGCCCGCCCTGTTGACCGCGCCCGACGCCAGCGCGAGGGCTTCGACCAGGGTGGTCTTCCCCGATCCGCTGTGGCCGACCAGCACCACATTCCGTACGGAGGAGGGGTGGTCGACCGCCGCTGCCCTGCCGGCGGCTCCTGGATGTGTGCTCGTCTTGTCGCCCATGTGTCTCGCCTCCAGGTCGACACTCTGCGGTGTTCCGAGCTTTCCACCGAGGTCATGGTGCGTCCATACATCGCACAAGGGACGATAGGGGATCTTGGGGGTGGCCGGGGATCATGCGGGACAAGCCCGAACGGGTGCACAGGGCACCCGTGTACGGCCGCCAACTGCCCCCTTCCGCCGTGGTCATGGCCTTCTGCGCGATCCGAGCCGGGTGCGCCGGGCGGGTGGCGGGGGAGGCTCCGGCGCGCCCCGGGGGCGGCCGTGAGCCGTGGTGCGTTCGCAAAGCGCCGAGGACGCCTGGCTACGATGGGCCAGCCGGTGGCCCCACTGACCGCGCGGCCCGCACACAACCTCCGGGAAGGCCATGCTGAACAAGTACGCGCGTGCGTTCTTCACGCGTGTTCTCACGCCGTTCGCCGCCCTGCTCATCCGCCTCGGCATCAGCCCCGACGTGGTCACCGTCCTCGGTACCGCCGGGGTGGTCGCCGGCGCGCTGGTCTTCTACCCGCTGGGCGAGTTCTTCTGGGGCACCGTCGTCATCACCCTGTTCGTCTTCTCGGACCTGGTCGACGGCAACATGGCGCGGCAGCTGGGCCGCTCCAGCCGCTGGGGCGCCTTCCTGGACTCCACCCTCGACCGCGTCGCCGACGCCGCGATCTTCGGCGGCCTCGCCCTCTGGTACGCGGGCCGCGGCGACGACCTGCTGCTCTGCGCGGTGACGATCTTCTGCCTCGCCTCAGGCCAGGTCGTGTCGTACACCAAGGCCCGCGGCGAGAGCATCGGCCTGCCGGTCGACGTCAACGGCCTGATCGAGCGCGCCGAGCGCCTGGTGATCTCGCTGGTGGCCTGCGGTTTCTCCGGCCTGCACAAGTTCGGCGTGCCCTGGATCCAGAATCTGCTGCCGATCGCCCTGTGGATCGTGGCCGTCGGCAGCGCGGTCACCCTGGGCCAGCGGGTGGTCACCGTACGCCGGGAGTCCGCCGAGGCGGACGCCGTGGGGGGAGAGGGCGCGTGAAGCTCGACATCGGAAAGCTGCTGGACACGGGGAAACTGACCGACGCGCTGTACGGCCTGGGCTGGGCCACGGTCAAGAAGCTGCCCGAGCCGGTCGCCGTACGGCTCGGCGAGCGCCTCGCCGACACCGTCTGGAAGCGGCGCGGCAAGGGCGTACAGCGCCTGGAGGCCAACCTCGCCCGCGTCGTCCCCGACGCCTCCCCGCAGGCCCTCTCCCGGCTCTCCCGGGCCGGCATGCGCTCGTACATGCGGTACTGGATGGAATCCTTCCGCCTCCCGGCCTGGAGCCGCGAGCGGGTGGCGAAGGGCGTGGACGTCACCGACGTGCACCACCTCACCGACGCGCTGGCCGGCGACCGCGGCGTCATCCTGGCCCTGCCCCACATGGGCAACTACGACCTCGCCGGCGTCTGGGTCACCCGCACCCTCGGCGTGCCCTTCACCACCGTCGCCGAGCGCCTGAAGCCCGAATCCCTCTACGACCGGTTCGTCGCCTACCGCGAGAGCCTGGGCATGGAGGTGCTGCCGCACAACGGCGGCGCGGCCTTCGGCATACTCGCCCGGCGGCTGCGCGCCGGCGGCCTGATCTGCCTGGTCGCCGACCGCGACCTGTCCAGCTCCGGCATGGAGGTGAAGTTCTTCGGCGAGGCCGCCAAGATGCCCGCCGGACCCGCGATGCTCGCGCTCCAGACCGGCGCACTGCTGCTGCCGGTCACCTTGTGGTACGACGGTACGCCCGTCATGCGGGGCCGTGTGCACCCCGGCATCGAGGTACCCGAGACCGGAACGCGCACCGACAAGGCCGCCGCGATGACCCAGGCCCTGGCCGACGCCTTCGCCTCGGGCATCGCCGAGCACCCGGAGGACTGGCACATGCTGCAGCGACTGTGGCTCGCCGACCTGGAGCCGCGCGGTGCGGGCGCCCGAGAGACGGAGACGTCTTGAGGATCGGGATCGTCTGCCCCTACTCGTGGGACGTCCCGGGCGGCGTCCAGTTCCACATCCGCGACCTCGCCGAGCATCTGATCCGGCTCGGCCACGAGGTCTCCGTACTCGCCCCCGCGGACGACGAGACACCGCTCCCGCCGTACGTCGTCTCCGCCGGACGTGCCGTACCCGTCCCGTACAACGGTTCGGTCGCCCGGCTCAACTTCGGCTTCCTCTCCGCCGCCCGGGTACGCCGCTGGCTGCACGACGGCGCGTTCGAGGTCATCCACATCCACGAGCCGGCCTCCCCGTCCCTCGGCCTGCTGGCCTGCTGGGCGGCCCAGGGCCCCATCGTGGCGACCTTCCACACCTCCAACCCGCGCTCCCGCGCCATGATCGCCGCGTACCCGATCCTGCAGCCGGCGCTGGAGAAGATCAGCGCGCGGATCGCGGTGAGCGAGTACGCCCGCCGGACGCTGGTGGAGCACCTGGGCGGGGATGCCGTGGTGATCCCCAACGGCGTCGACGTGGACTTCTTCGCCCGCGCCGAGCCCAAGAAGGAGTGGCAGGGCCGCACGATCGGCTTCATAGGCCGCATCGACGAGCCCCGCAAGGGCCTGCCCGTCCTGATGAAGGCCCTGCCCGCGATCCTCGCCGAGGTCCCCGACGCGCGCCTCCTCGTCGCCGGCCGCGGCGACGAGAAGGAAGCCGTCGCCGGTCTTCCCGCGGAGCTCCGCTCCCGCGTCGAATTCCTCGGCATGGTCACCGACGAGGACAAGGCGCGCCTGCTGCGCAGCGTCGACCTCTACGTCGCCCCCAACACGGGCGGCGAGTCCTTCGGCATCATCCTGGTCGAGGCGATGTCCGCTGCGGCGCCCGTCCTCGCCAGCGACCTCGACGCCTTCGCCCAGGTCCTGGACCAGGGCGAGGCGGGCGAACTTTTCACCAACGAGAACGCGCCCGCGCTCGCCGCGGCTGCCATTCGGCTTCTCCGCGACCCCGCCCGCCTCGCCGAACTACGCGAACGCGGCAGCCGCCATGTACGCCGGTTCGACTGGTCGACGGTGGGGGCGGACATCCTCGCCGTGTACGAGACGGTCGCCGACGGGGCGGCGTCGGTGGATACGGATGAACGGGTGGGACTACGGGCGCGGTGGGGCCTGGCCCGCGATTAGCGGGTCCAGGGGCGCGGGGAACTGCGCGACCGGCCACGACGGCGCGGCAGTCGGCCACGGCGCCCCGCGGCCACGGCGCGTGCCGGCTCGGAAAGCACCCCTGTGAGGCCACGGTAACGTGACGCCCCGTGACCTCTCTCATCTGGATCCTCGTGGCGGTCGTCGTCATCGGTGTGTACCTCAGCTGGACGGCGGGGCGGCTGGACCGGCTGCACGCGCGCATCGACGCGGCCCGCGCCGCGCTCGACGCGCAGCTCCTGCGCCGCGCCTCCGTGGCGCAGGAGCTCGGCACGTCCGGCGTCCTCGACCCCGCCGCCTCGATCGTCCTGTACGAGGCGGCCCACGAGGCACGGCAGGCCGAGGAGGACCAGCGGGAGGTCGCCGAGAGCGCGCTCAGCCAGGCGCTGCGCGCGGTCTTCGGCGAGGCGGAGCAGGTCGACGCCGTACGCGCGGCCCCCGGCGGCGAGCAGACGCTCGCGGAGCTGAACGCGGCCGTGCGGCGCGTCCCCATGGCCCGCCGCTTCCACAACGACGCCGTACGCGCGGCCCGCGCGGTCCGCAGGCACCGCGTCGTACGCTGGTTCCGGCTCGCGGGCCACGCCCCGTTCCCGCTGGCCTTCGAGATGGACGACGAGGCCCCGGCGGCGCTCGGGGAGCGCACGGCGGCCTGAGCTTCGTACCAGTACGGCGGCCTGAGCCCCGTACCAGTACGGCGGCCAAGGGGCGGCCCACCGGGTCGGGAGGGCCGCCGGGGCCGCTCCAAGAGCCACCGCCCTGCAATTGGCCCTTTCATCTCCCGTACACAAACGGTTCCCTAGGTGCAGTAGCACAGCCACCCGCACTTAGTGAGGTCAATCGTGAGCACGCCCACCACGCCCCAGTCCCCGGAGACCGGAACCGCCCGCGTCAAGCGCGGCATGGCCGAGCAGCTCAAGGGCGGCGTGATCATGGATGTCGTCACGCCGGAGGAGGCGAAGATCGCCGAGGACGCCGGTGCCGTGGCGGTCATGGCCCTGGAGCGCGTCCCCGCGGACATCCGCAAGGACGGCGGCGTGGCACGGATGTCCGACCCGGACATGATCGACGGCATCATCAACGCCGTCTCCATCCCCGTCATGGCCAAGTCCCGCATCGGCCACTTCGTCGAGGCCCAGGTCCTGCAGTCCCTCGGCGTCGACTACATCGACGAGTCCGAGGTCCTCACCCCGGCCGACGAGGTCAACCACTCCGACAAGTGGGCCTTCACCACCCCCTTCGTCTGCGGCGCCACCAACCTCGGTGAGGCCCTGCGCCGCATCGCCGAGGGCGCGGCCATGATCCGCTCCAAGGGCGAGGCCGGCACCGGCAACGTCGTCGAGGCCGTCCGCCACCTCCGCCAGATCAAGGCCGAGATCGCCAAGCTGCGCGGCTGCGACAACAACGAGCTGTTCGCCGCCGCCAAGGACCTGCGCGCCCCGTACGAGCTGGTCAAGGAGGTCGCGGAGCTGGGCAAGCTGCCGGTCGTCCTCTTCTCCGCCGGTGGCGTCGCCACCCCCGCCGACGCCGCGCTCATGCGCCAGCTCGGCGCCGAGGGCGTCTTCGTCGGCTCCGGCATCTTCAAGTCCGGCGACCCGGCCAAGCGCGCCGCCGCGATCGTGAAGGCCACCACCTTCTACGACGACCCCAAGATCATCGCGGACGCCTCCCGCGACCTCGGCGAGGCCATGGTCGGCATCAACTGCGACACCCTCCCCGAGGCGGAGCGGTACGCGAACCGCGGCTGGTGATCACTTCCATGACGAGCACCACCCCCACCATCGGTGTGCTGGCGCTCCAGGGCGACGTACGCGAGCACCTCACGGCGCTCGCGTCCGCCGACGCCCTGGCGCGCCCGGTGCGCCGCGCCGAGGAACTGGACGAGCTGGACGGCCTGGTCATCCCCGGCGGCGAGTCCACGACCATGTCCAAGCTGGCGGGCATCTTCGGCATGCTGGAGCCGCTGCGCGCGTTCATCCGTGCGGGCAAGCCGGTGTACGGCACCTGCGCGGGCATGATCATGGTCGCGGAGAAGATCCTGGACGGCCGCGCCGACCAGGAGACCTTCGGCGGCGTCGACATGATCGTGCGGCGTAACGCCTTCGGGCGGCAGAACGAGTCCTTCGAGGCGGCGGTCGACGTCGCCGGGATCGACGGCGGACCGGTCGAGGGCGTCTTCATCCGCGCGCCCTGGGTCGAGTCGGTCGGCGCCGAGGTCGAGGTACTGGCCGAGCACGGCGGCCACACGGTGGCCGTCCGGCAGGGTAACGTCCTCGCCACATCCTTCCACCCGGAACTCACCGGCGACCATCGCGTCCACGCGTTCTTCGTGGACATGGTGCGTCACACCGCGTGAGCGGGTCCCGGTAGGATCTAGGCGTTCGTTTTCAGAAATTGGTTACGCGAAGGAGACAGGCGGATGTCCGGCCACTCTAAATGGGCTACGACGAAGCACAAGAAGGCCGTGATCGATGCCAAGCGCGGCAAGCTCTTCGCGAAGCTGATCAAGAACATCGAGGTCGCGGCGCGCATGGGCGGCGTGGACATCGAGGGCAACCCGACCCTGTACGACGCCATCCAGAAGGCGAAGAAGCAGTCGGTCCCGAACAAGAACATCGACTCCGCGGTCAAGCGCGGCGGCGGCCTGGAGGCCGGCGGCGCCGACTACGAGACGATCATGTACGAGGGTTACGGCCCGAACGGTGTCGCGGTGCTCATCGAGTGCCTCACCGACAACCGCAACCGTGCCGCCTCGGACGTGCGCGTCGCCATGACCCGTAACGGCGGCTCGATGGCCGACCCGGGCTCGGTGGCGTACCTGTTCAACCGCAAGGGCGTCGTCATCGTCCCCAAGGGCGAGCTCTCCGAGGACGACGTGCTGGGCGCGGTCCTGGACGCGGGCGCCGAGGAGGTCAACGACCTCGGTGAGTCCTTCGAGGTGCTCAGCGAGGCCACCGACGTGGTCGCGGTCCGCACCGCGCTCCAGGAGGCCGGCATCGACTACGACTCGGCCGACACCAACTTCGTCCCGACCATGCAGGTCGAGCTGGACGAGGAAGGCGCGAAGAAGATCTTCAAGCTGATCGACGCGCTGGAGGACAGCGACGACGTCCAGAACGTCTTCGCCAACTTCGACGTCTCGGACGAGGTCATGGCGAAGGTCGACGCCTGAGGCGCCACGGCGACGGCTGAGGCGGACGGCCGGTACGTACACGGCCGGCACGGCTGACACGACGGGTCGGCAGGGGGACACACCCTGCCGGCCCGTCGGCGTTGTCAGTGCCACCCGATACTGTGCTGAGCAGGGGATCTCCGGCCCCCGTGGTGGGGGTGGAGGGCCGAAACGGTACGGCGCCGGGTGGTGACAGCGCGGCATGAGGGGAGGGGAACACCCGTGAAGGTGCTGGGCGTGGACCCGGGGTTGACGCGCTGCGGCGTCGGCGTCGTCGAGGGGGTGGCCGGGCGGCCGCTGACGATGGTGGGGGTCGGCGTGGTCCGCACCCCGGCCGACGCGGACATCGCGCACCGCCTCGTGCTCATCGAGCGCGGCATCGACGAGTGGCTCGACGAGCACCGGCCCGAGTACGTCGCCGTGGAGCGCGTGTTCAGCCAGCACAACGTCCGTACGGTCATGGGCACGGCCCAGGCCAGCGCGGTCGCCATGCTGTGCGCCGCGCGCCGCGGACTCCCGGTCGCGCTGCACACCCCCAGTGAGGTCAAGGCCGCCGTCACCGGCTCGGGCCGCGCCGACAAGGCGCAGGTCGGCGCGATGGTGACCCGGCTGCTGCGGCTGTCGGCGCCGCCCAAGCCGGCCGACGCGGCGGACGCACTGGCGCTGGCCATCTGTCATATCTGGCGCGCCCCCGCCGTCAACCGCCTCCAGCAGGCCCAGGCCCAGGCTCGGACCGCGGTGCGGCGCGCCCCGCCCGCCGCGCGCCCCGCCGGCACCCCCCGCGCCTCCGCGCCGGACCGCACCCCCGCCCCCGTACGCTCCACCCGCATCCCGAAGGGCACGTCATGATCGCCTTCGTCTCCGGCCCGGTCGCGGCCCTGGCTCCCGACGCCGCCGTCGTGGAGGTGGGCGGCATCGGCATGGCCGTCCAGTGCACGCCCAACACCCTGTCCGGGCTGCGCATGGGCGAGCGGACGAAGCTCGCCACCTCCCTCGTCGTACGCGAGGACAGCCTCACGCTGTACGGCTTCGCGGACGACGACGAGCGGCAGACCTTCGAGCTGCTGCAGACGGCGAGCGGCGTCGGCCCGCGGCTGGCGCAGGCGATGCTCGCGGTGCACTCCCCGGACGCGCTGCGCCGCGCGGTCGCCACGGGCGACGAGAAGGCGCTCACGGCCGTGCCCGGCATCGGCAAGAAGGGCGCGCAGAAGCTGCTGCTGGAGCTGAAGGACCGGCTCGGCGAGCCGGTCGGCAGCGCCGGGCCCGCGGTCGGCAGCCCGGTCACGGCCGGCTGGCGCGACCAGCTGCACGCCGCGCTGATCGGCCTCGGCTACGCCACCCGGGAGGCCGACGAGGCGGTGGGCACGGTCGCCCCGCAGGCCGAAGCGGCCGTGGCCGAGGGCGGCACGCCGCAGGTCCCGCAGCTCCTGAAGGCGGCCCTGCAGTCCCTGAACCGGGCCCGCTGACCGGCGCACGCGCCACCCGGCACTCCACCCACCCGACGACGCGAGGCAGTACGCAGTGAACTGGGACGACAGCACCGACACCGCGGACGGACAGGAGCCCGGCCTGCCGCCGGGCGGCGCCGACCGGCTGGTGGGCGCGGACGCCGACGGCGAGGACACGGCCGTCGAGGCCGCGCTGCGCCCGAAGGACCTGGAAGAGTTCGTCGGCCAGGAGCGGGTGCGCGAGCAGCTGGACCTGGTGCTGCGCGCCGCCCGGGCGCGCGGCGCCACCGCCGACCACGTACTGCTCTCCGGCGCCCCGGGACTCGGCAAGACCACCCTTTCGATGATCATCGCGGCCGAGATGGGCGCCCCGATCCGCATCACCTCCGGCCCCGCCATTCAGCACGCCGGCGATCTGGCCGCCATCCTCTCCTCGCTCCAGGAGGGCGAGGTGCTCTTCCTCGACGAAATCCACCGGATGTCGAGGCCCGCTGAAGAAATGCTCTATATGGCGATGGAGGATTTCCGGGTCGACGTGATTGTGGGGAAGGGGCCGGGGGCCACCGCCATTCCGCTCGAACTTCCGCCTTTCACGCTGGTCGGGGCCACGACGCGGGCCGGTCTGCTGCCGCCGCCGCTGCGCGACCGGTTCGGATTCACCGGGCACATGGAGTTCTACGCCCCGAATGAGCTGGAGCGGGTCATCCACCGCTCGGCAGGGCTGCTGGATGTCGACATAGAGGCGGAGGGCGCCGCCGAGATCGCCGGGCGGTCGCGCGGTACGCCCCGTATCGCCAACCGCCTGCTGCGCCGCGTACGGGACTACGCCCAGGTCAAGGCGGACGGCCTGATCACGCGCGAGATCGCGGAGCAGGCGCTGGACGTGTACGAGGTCGACGGGCGCGGCCTGGACCGGCTGGACCGCGCGGTGCTCACGGCGCTGCTCAAGCTGTTCAGCGGCGGTCCGGTGGGCCTGTCGACCCTGGCGGTGGCCGTGGGAGAGGAGCGTGAGACGGTCGAGGAGGTCGCCGAGCCGTTCCTCGTGCGCGAGGGGCTGCTCGCGCGTACGCCCCGCGGCCGCATCGCCACGCCCGCCGCATGGACGCACATGGGGCTGGTGCCGCCGCAGCAGATGACGGGCGGAAACGGACAGCAGGGGCTGTTCGGGACGTGACGGCGCGGGGACTCGCCGGGTCAGGAACTGCGGTGCCATCCTGGGCGTTGTTCCACTGGTGCGGACTCGCTTAGACTCCGCCGATGCCGTCCGTACGGTCCGGCATCCAACCCCCGTATACCAGGCCGCGGCTCCGCGGTCGTGCGAAGGAAATTCCGTCCCGTGAATATCGTGACTCTCCTCCCGTTCATCGTGCTCATCGGGGCCATGTTCCTGATGACCCGCTCTGCCAAGAAGAAGCAGCAGGCGGCCGCCCAGATGCGGAACGAAATGCAGCCCGGCACCGGCGTCCGCACGATCGGAGGCATGTACGCCACCGTCAAGGAGATCCACGACGACGCGGTCCTCCTCGAGGTGGCGCCGGGCGTCCACGCCCTCTTCGCGAAGAACGCCATCGGCGCCGTGCTGCCCGACGACGAGTACAACCGCATCATCGACGGCGCCGAGCAGGGCTCCGTCGTCCCGGACGACCTGTCCTCCCTGACCGGCGCCTCGGCCGTCAACGACGGCGACGACGACACCACCGGCAAGGGTGACGTCGCCGAGAAGATCGACCTGGGCAAGGAGACCCCCGCCGAGAAGGCCGCCGAGCCGAAGGCCGAGGAGCCGAAGGCCGACGAGACCCCGGCCGAGGACGCCGACGCCGAGGCCGCCGAGGCGAAGGACGCCAAGAAGGACGGCGGCGCCGACGCGAAGTAGGCGCGCACTTTCACGGAACCGCGGTGCACCGGGAGCGGTGCTCGCGGTTCCGGGACCGTCTAGGCTCCGGCGGGGGCACGTCCCCACAAGACTTCGTGGCCGTCCGGCACTGACCTGACGCGGGCGGTTGGACAGGGAGATACGAGAAGGTGGCAGCACCGAACAAGGGCCGAAGGTCGCCGGCGGCCCAGAGCAGGCCGGGGCGCGCCCTGATCCTGATCGTGGTCGTCATCGCGGCGCTGGTCGGGGGGATGTTCTACTCCGGCACCATGACGCCGCGACTGGGCATCGACCTCGCGGGCGGTACGAGCTTCACGCTGGCGGCACAGAACCAGCCGGGCAAGCCCAACGCGATCAACGAGACCAACATGAAGACCGCCGCGGGCATCATCGAGCGCCGTGTCAACGGTCTCGGCGTCTCCGAGGCCGAGGTCCAGACGCAGGGCACCAACCACATCATCGTGAACATCCCCAAGGGGACGGACGCGAGGCAGGCCCGCCAGCAGGTCGGTACCACCGCCCAGCTCGGCTTCCGTACGGTGCTGACCGCGGCGGCCGGCGCGAAGGCGCCCACGCCGGGCGCCTCCGAGAGCCCGAAGGCCGGCGGCGGCGAGAAGGAGAAGCAGGGCGGCGCCGGCAGCGCGTCGGCCACCCCCTCCGGCAAGCCCGCCCCGCAGGGCCGCGCCGTCGGCGACGCGCTCAAGAAGGACGACGCCCCCTCGGGCTCCGCCAAGCCCACCGGTTCCCCCAGCGCGCCCCCGGTCCAGCAGCCGCCCACGGGCGCCAACATCCCCGCCGCGCTGCAGAAGAAGCTCGCGGCGCTGAACTGCTCGACCAAGGAGAGCCGTTCCGCCGCGGCCGAGCAGGCCGCCCGAGCCAAGCCCAGCGACTCGATCGTGGCCTGCGAGGACGACGGCAAGACGAAGTACGCGCTCGGGCCGGTCAAGGTCGAGGGCACGGACGTGGACGACGCCAAGGCCAGCTTCGACCAGCAGGGCGGCCAGGGCTGGCTCGTCCAGATGAACTTCACCTCCGCCGGCGGCAAGAAGTTCGCCGACGTGACCGGTGACATCGCCACCAAGACCCCGCCGCAGAACCAGTTCGCCATCACCCTGGACGGCGAGGTCGTCTCGGCCCCGCAGGTGAGCAGCGCGATCGCGGGCGGCAACGCCCAGATCACCGGCGGCTTCACCCAGCAGTCCGCCGAGGACCTGGCGAACATGCTGTCCTACGGTGCGCTGCCGCTCTCCTTCAAGATCGCGGACGAGACCACCGTCACCGCGGCCCTGGGCGGCGAGCAGCTGAACGCGGGCCTGATCGCCGGCGCCATCGGCCTCGCGCTGGTCATCATCTACCTGATCGCCTACTACCGCGGCCTGTCCCTGGTCGCGCTGGCGAGCCTCGTGGTCTCGGCGGTCCTGACGTACACGATCATGACCTTGCTGGGCCCGGCCATCGGGTTCGCGCTGAACCTCCCGGCCGTCTGCGGTGCGATCGTCGCGATCGGCATCACGGCGGACTCGTTCATCGTGTACTTCGAACGCATCCGTGACGAGATCCGCGAGGGTCGTACGCTGCGGCCCTCCGTGGAGCGGGCCTGGCCGCGCGCCCGGCGCACGATCCTGGTCTCCGACTTCGTGTCGTTCCTGGCCGCGGCCGTGCTCTTCATCGTCACCGTCGGCAAGGTCCAGGGCTTCGCGTTCACGCTCGGCCTCACGACCCTGCTGGACGTCGTGGTGGTCTTCTTCTTCACCAAGCCGCTGATGACGCTGCTGGCCAAGCGGAAGTTCTTCTACTCGGGCCATCCCTGGTCGGGTCTGGACCCCACGCGTCTCGGCGCGAAGCCGCCGCTGCGCCGCGGCCGGCGCACCTCCGCCCCCATCGAGACGAAGGAGGCGTGAGATGTCCAAGCTCGGCAACATCGGCGCCCGGCTGTACCGCGGCGAGGTCGGCTACGACTTCATCGGCAAGCGCAAGATCTGGTACGCCGTCTCGATCCTGATCACCATCACGGCGATCGTGGGCCTCGGGGTCCGCGGTCTGAACATGGGCATCGAGTTCTCCGGCGGTGCGGTCTTCACCACTCCGAAGACCACCGTCTCGGCGAGCCAGGCCCAGCACGAAGCCGAGTCCGCGTCCGGCGGCAACCCGGCCACGGTCCAGAAGCTCGGCAACGGCGGCCTCCGCATCCAGATCAGTGAGCTGGACACCAAGGAGGCCGTGCCGGTCCAGGAGAAGCTGGCCAAGGACCTGAACGTCCCGGTCAAGGACGTCAACACCCAGCTGGTCGGCCCCAGCTGGGGCGAGGAGATCGCGAACAAGGCGTGGCTGGGCCTGGGGATCTTCATGGTCCTCGTGGTGCTCTACCTCGCCATCGCCTTCGAGTGGCGGATGGCGCTGGCGGCCCTGATCGCGCTGATCCACGACCTCACGATCACGGTGGGTGTGTACGCGCTGGTCGGCTTCGAGGTCACGCCCGGCACGGTCATCGGCCTGCTGACCATCCTCGGTTACTCGCTGTACGACACGGTCGTGGTCTTCGACAGCCTCAAGGAAGCGTCCCGGGGCATCACGAAGCAGACGCGCTACACCTACGGCGAGATCGCCAACCGGTCGATCAACTCCACGCTGGTGCGGTCGATCAACACCACGGTCGTGGCGCTGCTGCCGGTGGCGGGCCTGCTCTTCGTGGGCGGCGGCTTCCTCGGCGCGGGCATGCTGAACGACATCTCGCTCGCCCTGTTCGTGGGCCTCGCGGCCGGTGCGTACAGCTCGATCTTCATCGCCACCCCGCTGGTCGCCGACCTCAAGGAGCGCGAGCCGCAGATGAAGGCGCTGGCCCGCCGGGTCCGCGCCAAGCGTGCGGCGGCCGCCGCCAAGGGCGACTCCCGCGAGGAGCCGGCCGAGGGCGCGGCGGAGTCCGGCGAGGAGCCGCAGGACGGCGCTCCGGCGGCGGCCGGCAGCTCGGCGGCCGGCCCGCGCAGCCAGCCCGCGTCCCGCACTCGCGGCCGCGGCCGTCCGTCGGGCAAGCGCCGATGAGCGCCCCCGCGGAGCTGCGTGAGCTGCTGCTCGGCAAGATCGCGGACGTGCCGGACTACCCGCAGGCGGGGGTCGTCTTCAAGGACATCACCCCGCTGCTGGCCGACGCCGAGGCGTTCGGGAAGCTGACGGACGCGCTGGCCGGGATCTGCACCACGCTCGGCGCGACGAAGATCGTGGCGCTGGAGGCCCGCGGGTTCATCCTCGCGGCCCCGGTGGCCGTGCGGGCGGGCGTCGGCTTCGTGCCCGTGCGCAAGGCCGGCAAGCTGCCCGGCGCAACGCTCGGCCAGAGCTACGCGCTGGAGTACGGCCACGCCACGATCGAGATCCAGGCCGACGCGCTGGCCCCGGGGGACCGGGTGCTGGTGATCGACGACGTGCTGGCCACGGGCGGTACGGCCGACGCCTCGCTGACCCTGATCCGCCGCTCCGGCGCCGAGGTCGCGGGCGTGGCGGTCCTGCTGGAGCTGGGCTTCCTGGACGGCAGGGAGAAGCTGGCGGCGGGGCTCGACGGGGCGCCGCTGGAGGCGCTGATCACGGTCTGAGGCCGCGGCCGAGCGGCGTAGGGTACGCCATTCGGTACCGCGACCACCGCTCGAAAACCGAGCAAAGTGCAAGCAAAAGGGCATCCGGCATAAATGCGGATGCCCTTTTGCTGTGACCACAGGAGCATCGGCCCGCGAATGAGCCGGGGCAGCCGGCATGGATACCATGGCAGCCCGGCCACTCAGTGGACCGGTGGTCCGGCACCGCTCTTTTCCGCCCGTTCACCGGTGGGAAAGGTCCCAGCGAGGAGTTGCTCTTGCCAGACGAGGCCCAGCCGCTCTCCCCCCGTACGCCGGGGGGCAGCCCCGCCGCGCGCCCGGACGACCGTCCCGCGGACGGCGCCGCGGACGCGCCGAAGAACGGCGGGAAGGAAGCGCCGGCGGGGCCCGTCCCGGCGGTTTCCGGGCCTGCCGCCACGGCGCCCCGGCCCACCCCGCCGCCGTCGGCGCCCAAGCCGCTGCCGCCCGGCCACACCGGCCAGCCCGGCGGCCGCTCCGGCTCCTCCAACCGCGTCCGCGCCCGCCTGGCCCGCCTCGGCGTGCAGCGGCAGAGCCCGTACAACCCGGTACTGGAGCCGCTGCTGCGCATCGTGCGCGGCAACGACCCCAAGATCGAGGCGGCCACGCTGCGCCAGGTCGAGCGGGCCTACCAGGTCGCCGAGCGCTGGCACCGCGGCCAGAAGCGCAAGAGCGGCGACCCGTACATCACGCACCCGCTCGCGGTGACCACGATCCTGGCCGAGCTGGGCATGGACCCGGCGACGCTGATGGCGGGCCTGCTGCACGACACCGTCGAGGACACCGAGTACGGCCTCGACACCCTCCGCCGGGACTTCGGCGACCAGGTCGCGCTGCTGGTCGACGGCGTCACCAAGCTGGACAAGGTCAAGTTCGGCGAGGCCGCGCAGGCCGAGACGGTGCGCAAGATGGTCGTGGCGATGGCCAAGGACCCGCGGGTCCTGGTGATCAAGCTCGCCGACCGGCTGCACAACATGCGCACGATGCGTTACCTCAAGCGGGAGAAGCAGGAGAAGAAGGCCCGCGAGACGCTGGAGATCTACGCCCCGCTGGCGCACCGGCTGGGCATGAACACCATCAAGTGGGAGCTGGAGGACCTCGCCTTCGCGATCCTCTACCCCAAGATGTACGACGAGATCGTCCGGCTGGTCGCCGAGCGGGCGCCCAAGCGGGACGAATACCTCGCGATAGTGACCGACGAGGTCCAGGCCGACCTGCGCTCCGCGCGGATCAAGGCCACCGTCACCGGGCGGCCCAAGCACTACTACAGCGTCTACCAGAAGATGATCGTCCGCGGGCGCGACTTCGCGGAGATCTACGACCTGGTGGGTATCCGTGTCCTCGTCGACACGGTCAGGGACTGTTACGCCGCCCTCGGCACCGTGCACGCGCGATGGAATCCGGTCCCCGGCCGGTTCAAGGACTACATCGCGATGCCCAAGTTCAACATGTACCAGTCGCTGCACACGACGGTCATCGGGCCCAACGGCAAGCCGGTCGAGCTGCAGATCCGCACCTTCGACATGCACCGCCGCGCCGAGTACGGCATCGCGGCGCACTGGAAGTACAAGCAGGAGGCCGTGGCCGGCGCCTCCAAGATCCGCACCGACGTGCCCAGGGGCAAGGCCGGCAAGGACGACGCGGTCAACGACATGGCGTGGCTGCGGCAGCTGCTGGACTGGCAGAAGGAGACGGAGGACCCGGGCGAGTTCCTGGAGTCGCTGCGCTTCGACCTCTCGCGCAACGAGGTCTTCGTCTTCACGCCCAAGGGCGACGTCATAGCGCTGCCGGCCGGTGCGACGCCCGTGGACTTCGCGTACGCGGTGCACACCGAGGTCGGCCACCGCACGATAGGCGCGCGCGTCAACGGCCGCCTCGTACCGCTCGAATCGACCCTCGACAACGGCGACCTGGTGGAGGTCTTCACCTCCAAGGCGCCGGGCGCGGGGCCGTCTCGCGACTGGCTGGGCTTCGTCAAGTCCCCGCGGGCCCGCAACAAGATCCGCGCGTGGTTCTCCAAGGAGCGCCGCGACGAGGCGATCGAGCAGGGCAAGGACGCCATCGCGCGGGCCATGCGCAAGCAGAACCTGCCGATCCAGCGCATCCTGACCGGCGACTCGCTGGTGACGCTCGCGCACGAGATGCGGTATCCGGACATCTCGTCGCTGTACGCGGCGATCGGCGAGGGCCACGTCACCGCGCAGTCCGTCGTGCAGAAGCTGGTGCAGGCGCTCGGCGGCCAGGACGAGGCCACCGAGGACATCGCCGAGTCCACGCCGATCCGCCGCTCCAAGCGGCGCTCCAGCGCGGACCCGGGCGTGGTCGTCAAGGGCGTCGAGGACGTCTGGGTCAAGCTCGCGCGCTGCTGTACGCCGGTGCCGGGCGACCCGATCATCGGCTTCGTGACCCGCGGCTCCGGCGTCTCGGTGCACCGCGCGGACTGCGTCAACGTCGACTCGCTGTCCAAGCAGCCGGAGCGGATCCTGGAGGTCGAGTGGGCGCCCACCCAGTCCTCGGTCTTCCTGGTCGCCATCCAGGTCGAGGCGCTGGACCGCTCCCGCCTGCTCTCGGACGTCACACGGGTCCTGTCCGACCAGCACGTCAACATCCTGTCCGCGGCCGTCCAGACCTCCCGCGACCGGGTGGCCACCTCCCGCTTCACCTTCGAGATGGGCGACCCCAAGCACCTGGGGCACGTCCTGAAGGCGGTACGGGGCGTGGAGGGCGTGTACGACGTGTACCGCGTGACGTCTGCGCGTCGGCCCAACTAGCCGCCGTAGCACGCGAGGAGGGCCCCGGTACCGCGGTACCGGGGCCCTCCTCGCGTGCGGGGCGCTCGCTCAGCCGCCGAACTCCTGGAGGCCCTTCTGGGCCTGGTCCAGCAGGGCCTGGCGGCCCTCCAGCTCGCGGGCGAGCTTGTCGGCCTTGGCGTCGTTGCCGGCGGCACGGGCCGTGTCGATCTGCTTCTGGAGCTTGTCGACGGCGTCCTGGAGCTGGCCGGACAGCCCCGCGGCACGCGCCCGCGCCTCGGGGTTGGTCCGCCGCCACTCGGCTTCCTCGGCCTCCTGGATGGCGCGCTCGACGGCGTGCATCCGGCCCTCGATCTTCGGGCGGGCGTCCCGCGGCACGTGGCCGATGGCCTCCCACCGCTCGTTGATCGAACGGAACGCGGCGCGCGCGGCCTTGAGGTCCGAGACGGGGAGCAGCTTCTCGGCCTCGACGACCAGCTCCTCCTTGCGGGTGAGGTTCTCCCGCTGCTCGGCGTCCCGCTCCGCGAAGACCTCGCTGCGGGCCTGGAAGAAGACGTCCTGGGCGCCGCGGAAGCGGTTCCACAGGTCGTCCTCGTGCTCGCGCTGCGCGCGGCCCGCGGCCTTCCACTCCTGCATCAGCTCGCGGTACCGGGCGGCCGTCGGGCCCCAGTCCGTCGAGCCCGAGAGCGCCTCGGCGTCCGCGACCAGCTTCTCCTTGACCTGCCTGGCCTGCTCGCGCTGCGCGTCCAGCGACGCGAAGTGCGCCTTGCGCCGCTTGGAGAAGGCGGAGCGGGCGTGCGAGAAGCGGTGCCACAGCTCGTCGTCGGACTTGCGGTCCAGCCGCGGCAGCCCCTTCCACGTGTCGACCAGGGCACGCAGCCGCTCGCCGGCCGCCCGCCACTGCTCGCTCGCCGCCAGCTCCTCGGCCTCGACGACCAGCTTCTCCTTGGCCGTCCTGGCCTCGTCGGCCTGCCGGGCCTTGGCCGCCTTGCGCTCCTCGCGGCGGGCCTCGACCGTCCGGACGAGCGCGTCCAGACGCTTCCGCAGGGCGTCGAGGTCGCCCACCGCGTGGTGCTCGTCGACCTGCTGCCGCAGGTGGTCGATCGCGGTCATGGCGTCCTTGGCCGACAGGTCGGTGGTCCTGACCCGCCGCTCGAGGAGGCCGATCTCGACGACCAGGCCCTCATACTTGCGCTCGAAGTAGGCGAGGGCCTCGTCGGGCGATCCCGCCTGCCACGATCCGACGACCTGCTCGCCGTCGGCGGTACGCACGTACACGGTCCCCGTCTCATCGACGCGGCCCCATGGGTCGCTGCTCACAGCGCCTCCTCCACATGATGCCGGCGGGACACCGGGGCCCCGGGCATCGTCCACAGTTTCTGTCCGGCGGGACCGCGCCCCGGCCGGTCCGACGGACTGTTCTTGCGGGCGAGGGTGGCAGCCGTCGGAGCAGGCACCCTACCCAACGCCAATCTAGGCGACCGGCGGCCCGGCTGTCCGCATCCCGCACGACCGAAATTCCGTGGTCCCGGCACGGACGGCCGGGACACGTCGGGCACCGGCTCTCAGGACTCGGTGACGCGGGCGCGGTCGATGACGACGGTGGCGTTGGGCGCCGTGTTCTGCGTCTGCGGATCGGTCGTGAAGCCCGCCTTCGCGATCTTCTTCAGGACGTCCATGCCCTGCGTGATCGTGCCGAACGGCGTGTAGTTGGGCGGCAACTGACTGTCCTGGAAGACCAGGAAGAACTGGCTGCCGCCGGTGTTCCGGGTCTTCTTGTCCTGCCCGTCGTAGCGGTTGGCCATCGCGACCGTGCCCGCCGGGTAGACGCCGCCCTTGAGCCGCGGGTCCTTGAGGTTCTCGTCCGGAATGGTGTAGCCGGGGGTGCCCTGGCCGGTACCGGTCGGGTCGCCGCACTGCAGGACGTGGAGGCCGTCGTCGACCAGGCGGTGGCACTTGCTGTGGTCGAAATAGCCCTGTGCCGCCAGGAAATTGAACGAGTTGACCGTGTGCGGGGCCTTCTTCGCGTCCAGCTTCAGCGCGAGGTCGCCGCAGGTGGTGGAGAGCTTCGCGGTGTACGAAGCGGCGGTGTCCACCGTCAGCTTCGGCTCCTTCTTCCACCGCTTCTTCGACGGCTCGCCCTTGGCGGGCGTGCCGCACGGGTCCTCGGTCCGCTGCTCGGCCGCCGCCGCGTTCTTGTTGTCGCCGCCGACCAGCCCCGCCGTCGCGTACACGGTCGCGCCCGCGGCGAGCACCACCGCGAGCACCGACGCGATGATCACGGTGCGGCGCCTGGCCTTCCGCTGCGCGGCCGTCCGCCGCTGGAGCTGACGCTCGTACTTCTGGCGCGCGAGCTGCTTGCGCCGCTGATCCCCCTTGACCACCAGGCCGTCTCCTTGGTCCGCATGATCTGCCGTGGCCCGTACCGTATACGGGTTCGCTCCGGCGGGAGTCCCGCCGGTAGGCTCTGAACAGCAGAGATCTTGCAGCATGTTTCTGTGAGATCCGCCAGGGCCGCATCCAGGGCCTGCCAGGATCTGTCCGCCGGACGATTGATGAGGACGAACGTGCTGATTGCCGGATTCCCCGCCGGGGCCTGGGGCACCAATTGCTACTTGGTCGCCCCCGCCGCCGGTGAGGAGTGCGTGATCATCGACCCCGGCCACCAGGCCGCCGACGGCGTCGCGGAAGCGGTGAAGAAGCACCGCCTCAAGCCCGTCGCCGTCGTCCTCACCCACGGCCACATCGACCACGTCGCCTCGGTGGTGCCGGTCTGCGGCGCGCACGACGTCCCCGCCTGGATCCACCCCGAGGACCGCTACATGATGAGCGACCCGGAGAAGGCGCTGGGCCGCTCCATCGGACAGCAGCTCATGGGCGAGCTGACCGTGGGGGAGCCGGACGACGTCAAGGAGCTGGCGGACGGTGGCACGCTGGAACTGGCCGGACTGGAATTCTCCGTCGCGCACGCCCCGGGCCATACCAAGGGGTCGGTGACCTTCAGGATGCCCGAGCAGGCCGACATTCCGCCGGTCTTCTTCTCGGGCGACCTGCTCTTCGCCGGCTCCATCGGACGCACCGACCTGCCCGGCGGCGACCACGCCGAGATCCTCCGGTCGCTGGAGCGCGTATGCCTCCCGCTGGACGACTCGACCGTGGTGCTGTCAGGACACGGCCCCCAGACCACCATCGGCCAGGAACGCGCCACCAACCCCTTCCTTCGGGAGGTGGCCGCCGGCCTCGGAACGGGCCCCCAGAGCCCGGCTCCGCGACGAGGAATGTGACGAAAGCTTCCGTGAGCACCTTCAAGGCCCCCAAGGGCACCTACGACCTGATCCCGCCGCAGTCCGCGACCTACCTGGCGGTCCGTGACGCGATCTCCGGACCCCTCAAGCGCTCCGGCTACGGCTACATCGAGACGCCCGGCTTCGAGAACGTCGAGCTGTTCGCGCGCGGCGTCGGCGAGTCCACCGACATCGTCACCAAGGAGATGTACGCCTTCGAGACCAAGGGCGGCGACAAGCTCGCGCTGCGCCCCGAGGGCACCGCCTCCGTGCTGCGCGCCGCGCTGGAGGCCAACCTCCACAAGGCGGGCAACCTCCCGGTCAAGCTCTGGTACTCCGGCTCGTACTACCGCTACGAGCGCCCGCAGAAGGGCCGCTACCGCCACTTCTCGCAGGTCGGCGCGGAGGCCATCGGCGCGGAGGACCCGGCGCTGGACGCCGAGCTGATCATCCTGGCCCACGACGCGTACCGCTCGCTGGGCCTGCGGAACTTCCGCATCCTGCTCAACAGCCTCGGCGACCAGGAGTGCCGCCCCGCCTACCGGGCCGCGCTGCAGGACTTCCTGCGCGCCCTGGACCTGGACGAGGACACCCGCCGCCGGATCGAGATCAACCCGCTGCGGGTCCTCGACGACAAGCGCGCGGACGTGCAGAAGCAGCTGGCCGGCGCGCCGCTGCTGCGCGACCACCTCTGCGAGAACTGCAAGGCGTACCACGAGCAGGTGCGCGGGCTGCTGACCGCGGCGGGCGTGGCGTACGAGGACGACCCCAAGCTGGTGCGCGGCCTGGACTACTACACCCGTACCACCTTCGAGTTCGTCCACGACGGGCTGGGCTCGCAGTCGGCTGTGGGCGGCGGCGGCCGGTACGACGGCCTGTCCGAGATGATCGGTGGCCCGGCGCTGCCGTCCGTCGGCTGGGCGCTCGGCGTGGACCGCACGGTCCTGGCGCTGGAGGCCGAGGGCGTCGAGCTGGAAATCCCCGCCAGCACGGCCGTCTTCGCGGTGCCGCTGGGCGAGGAGGCCCGCCGGGTGCTCTTCGGTACGGTCACCGAGCTGCGCCGGGCCGGTCTCGCCACCGACTTCGCGTACGGCGGCAAGGGTCTGAAGAACGCCATGAAGTCCGCGAACCGCTCCGGCGCGCGGCTCGCGATCGTGGCCGGCGAGCGGGACCTGGCCGAGGGCGTGGTCCAGCTCAAGGACCTGGAGAGCGGCGAGCAGTCGCCGGTCGCGCTGGACGCGGTGGTGCAGGAGGTTCAGCGCAAGCTGGGCTGAGTGCCCCCCTTTGCGGCTAAACCGCCGCCGCTCTCGCGGAGCTGGTTGCTCGCCATGTGGGTTCCTCAATTGATGGCTGATGTGCCGGATGCGAGGAGGGCCTGGCACGAGATGCCGGGCCCTTCGTCGTACAAAAGCACTGTTCGCGTGCGGGTGGCTTTATGTCCTTCCGACGGTGCCCGGCGCGCCTGTTGGGGCACAATGTGAGGCTCCAACGGGCGGATTCACCAAGGGACCGACGGAACGGCATATGACGACGACTACGCTTGATGACGTGTCCACCACCGACCATGGCCGTACGGACGGCGACGGCGCCATCGGGGCGGGTCGCCCCTTCGCCCTGCTCCTGGTGATCACCGGCGCGCTCGGCCTGCTCGCGGCCTGGGTCATCACCCTCGACAAGTTCAAGCTGCTCGAGGACCCGAGTTTCAAGCCGGCCTGCAGCATCAACCCGATCATCTCCTGCGGCAACATCATGAAGAGCGCGCAGGCCGGGGTCTTCGGCTTCCCGAACCCGATGGCCGGCCTCGTCGGCTTCGGCGTCGTCATCGCCGTCGGCATGGCCGTCCTCGCGGGAGCCCGCTTCAAGGCCTGGTACTGGATCGGCCTGAACATCGGCACGCTGCTCGGCACGGTCTTCTGCATGTGGCTGATGAGCCAGTCGCTGTACGTCATCAACTCGCTGTGCCTGTGGTGCACGCTCACCTGGCTCGTCACGATCCTGATGTTCTGGTACACCACCGTCCACAACATCAAGCACCGCATCATCCCGGCGCCCGCCGGCCTGCGGAACGCCGTCCTGGAGTTCCACTGGGTCGTGCCGGTGCTCTGGTACGGAGTGATCGCGCTGCTCATCCTCACCAAGTGGTGGACGCAGTACTGGAGCACGCTGCTCTAGGCGGCAGCTCTGGGCGGCAGCCGCGTTGTCAGTGGGGTGACATAGTCTCGGGAGCGTGGAGCCCGACCTGTTCACCGCCGCTGCCGAAGACCGCCAGGAGAAGGACCCCGCGGGGTCCCCGCTCGCCGTACGGATGCGTCCGCGCACCCTGGACGAGGTGGTCGGCCAGCAGCATCTGCTCAAGCCCGGGTCGCCGCTGCGGCGGCTGGTGGGCGAGGGGGAGGGCGGCCCGGCCGGCCCCTCCTCGGTGTTCCTGTGGGGTCCGCCCGGCATCGGCAAGACCACCCTCGCGTACGTCGTCAGCCAGGCGACCAACAAGCGCTTCGTGGAGCTCTCCGCGATCACCGCGGGCGTGAAGGAGGTGCGGGCCGTCATCGACGGCGCCCGCCGCGCCTCCGGGGGATACGGAAAAGAGACCGTCCTCTTCCTGGACGAGATCCACCGCTTCAGCAAGGCCCAGCAGGACTCCCTGCTCCCGGCGGTGGAGAACCGCTGGGTGACGCTCATCGCGGCGACGACGGAGAATCCGTACTTCTCCGTGATCTCCCCGCTGCTCTCCCGCTCGCTGCTGCTGACGCTGGAGCCGCTCACCGACGACGACCTGCGCGGGCTGCTGAAGCGTGCGCTGACCGACGCGCGCGGGCTGGCGGGCGCGGTGACGCTGCCCGAGGACACCGAGGCACATCTGCTGCGCATCGCGGGCGGCGACGCGCGCCGGGCGCTGACGGCGCTGGAGGCCGGTGCCGGGTCCGCGATCTCCAAGGGCGAGAAGGAGATCACGCTCCGGACCCTGGAGGAGTCCGTCGACCGGGCGGCGGTGAAGTACGACCGGGCCGGTGACCAGCACTACGACGTGGCCAGCGCGCTGATCAAGTCCATCCGCGGCTCTGACGTGGACGCCGCGCTGCACTATCTGGCGCGCATGATCGAGGCGGGCGAGGACCCGCGGTTCATCGCCCGGCGGCTGATGATCTCCGCGAGCGAGGACATCGGGCTGGCCGACCCGAGCGCGCTGCAGACGGCGGTGGCCGCCGCGCAGGCCGTCGCGATGATCGGCTTCCCCGAGGCCCGGATCACGCTCAGCCAGGCGACGATCGCGCTGGCCCTCGCGCCCAAGTCGAACGCGGCATACATGGCGATCGACGCGGCCCTGGCCGACGTCCGCGCGGGCCTCGCCGGGCCGGTGCCGGCGCATCTGCGCGACAGCCACTACCAGGGCGCGAAGAAGCTCGGCCACGGCAAGGGATACCAATACCCGCACGACCTCCCGGGCGGCATCGCGGCGCAGCAGTACGCGCCGGACGAGGTGCACGGCAAGCGGTACTACACCCCGACGCGGTACGGCTCGGAGGCGCGGTACTACGACGTGGTGGAGCGGGTGCGCGGCAGGCTGGCGGGGGAGGCGGGGCCGTCGGGGGAGTGAGGCGCGTACGGAAGCGGCCGTTCCGGCACCGCGCGGCAGGGCCCTGTCGAACGGGGGCCGCTCACGAGATATCTTGATGTCGAGCAATGTTGCAGACGTGGAGCGGAGCACCGGTGACTGACTCGACCATCATCTATACGCACACCGACGAGGCCCCGGCCCTGGCGACGTATTCGTTCCTGCCGGTGATCGAGGCCTACGCCTCGACCGCGGGTGTCGCCGTGGAGAGCCGTGACATCTCGCTGGCGGGCCGGATCATCGCCAGCTTCCCCGAGCGTCTTCGGGAGGACCAGCGCATCGAGGACGCGCTGGCCGAGCTCGGCGAGCTGGCCAAGACGCCCGAGGCGAACATCATCAAGCTGCCGAACATCTCGGCCTCGATCCCGCAGCTCAAGGCCGCGGTCGCCGAGCTGCAGCAGCAGGGCTACGCGCTGCCGGACTACCCGGACGACCCGAAGACCGACGAGGAGCGCGACATCCGCGCCCGGTACGACAAGGTCAAGGGCAGCGCCGTCAACCCGGTCCTGCGCGAGGGCAACTCCGACCGCCGCGCCCCCGCGTCGGTCAAGAACTACGCCAAGGCCAACCCGCACCGCATGGGCGCCTGGTCCGCCGACTCCAAGACGAACGTCGCGCACATGACCGGCGACGACTTCCGCTCCACCGAGAAGTCCGTCGTCATCGCCGAGGACGGCGCGCTGCGCATCGAGCTGGTCGGTGACGACGGCTCCACCACCGTGCTGCGCGAGTCGGTGCCGGTGCTGGCGGGCGAGGTCGTGGACGCCTCCGTCATGCGCGTCGGCGCGCTGCGCGAGTTCCTCAAGGAGCAGGTCGCCCGCGCCAAGGCCGAGGGCGTGCTGTTCTCGGTGCACCTCAAGGCCACGATGATGAAGGTCTCCGACCCGATCATCTTCGGTCACGTCGTGCGTGCCTTCTTCCCGAAGACCTTCGCGAAGTACGGTGACGTGCTCGCCACCGCGGGCCTGACGCCGAACGACGGCCTCGGCGGCATCTGGAAGGGCCTGGAGTCGCTGCCCCAGGGCGAGGAGATCAAGGCGTCCTTCGACGCCGAGCTCGCCGAGGGCCCGGACCTGGCGATGGTCGACTCGCACCGCGGCATCACCAACCTGCACGTCCCGAGCGACGTCATCGTCGACGCCTCCATGCCGGCCATGATCCGCACCTCGGGCCACATGTGGAACAAGGACGACCAGGAGCAGGACACCCTGGCGGTCATCCCGGACAGCTCGTACGCCGGCATCTACCAGGCCGTCATCGACGACTGCAAGGCCAACGGCGCGTACGACCCGTCGACCATGGGCTCGGTGCCGAACGTCGGCCTGATGGCGCAGAAGGCCGAGGAGTACGGCAGCCACGACAAGACCTTCGAGGTGCCCGCCACGGGCACCGTGCGGGTCGTCGACGGCAACGGCGACGCCGTGCTGGAGCAGACGGTCAGCGCCGGCGACATCTTCCGCATGTGCCAGACCAAGGACGTGCCGATCCAGGACTGGGTCAAGCTGGCCGTCACCCGCGCCCGCGCGACCGGCACCCCGGCCGTGTTCTGGCTGGACGAGGGCCGCGCGCACGACGCGAACCTCATCGCCAAGGTCAAGCAGTACCTCCCGGAGCACGACACGGAGGGCCTGCAGATCGAGATCATGTCCCCGTTCGAGGCGACCAAGTTCTCCGTGGAGCGCATCCGCCGCGGCGAGGACACGATCTCCGTCACCGGCAACGTACTGCGTGACTACCTCACCGACCTGTTCCCGATCCTGGAGCTCGGCACGAGCGCCAAGATGCTCTCGGTGGTGCCGCTCATCAACGGCGGCGGCCTGTTCGAGACCGGCGCCGGCGGCTCCGCTCCCAAGCACGTCCAGCAGCTGGTCAAGGAGGACTACCTGCGCTGGGACAGCCTGGGTGAGTTCCTCGCGCTCGCGGTGAGCTTCGAGCACCTCGCGCAGAAGACGGGCAACGCGCGCGCCCAGGTGCTCGCCGACACCCTCGACCGCGCGACCGGCACCTTCCTCGCGGAGAACAAGTCGCCCAGCCGCAAGCTCGGCGGCATCGACAACCGCGGCAGCCACTTCTACCTCGCCCTGTACTGGGCGCAGGAGCTGGCCAAGCAGACCGAGGACGCGCAGCTCGCCGAGGCGTTCGCGGCGCTGGCCAAGACGCTGGCCGAGCAGGAGCAGACGATCGTCGACGAGCTGGTCGCCGTTCAGGGCAAGCCGGTCGACATCGGCGGCTACTACCAGCCCGACCCGGCCAAGGCCGCGGCCGTCATGCGTCCGTCCGCCACGCTGAACAAGGCGATCGCCTCGCTCAGCGCCTGACGCGACCCGCGGGCGGCTGCCCGTACGCGTACCGCCCCGGCCGGTCCCACGACCAGCCGGGGCGGTCCCGTATCCGCCCTCACGCCGCCGCGTCGAAGAGGTGGTGCATCGCCCGCCGCAACTCCATCAGGTCGCGCACGGGCGCGGGGAAGTCGAAGCGGGCGTCGAAGACCTGGTGGCCGGGGTCGGCGAAGCGGACCCGCAGCCCGAAGCGGTCCAGCGCCACCGGTGTGACGGTGCCGCGCGCCGCGCACACCCGCTCGGCCCGGTCGCCGAGCAGCCCGCACAGGTCGCGCACCTGCTCGCCGTGCGAGGAGTGCAGGTGCTGCAGCAGCTCGGCCTCGTGGCCCGCGACGGGGTCCGGGGCCGCCTGCGCGAATTCCTCCGGCTCGATGGACTCCGCGCCCCACAGGTCGTCCACGGTGGCCTCGCCGACCTCCAGGCGCAGCATCATCCAGGCGGCCCGCCCCTCGGTGCCGGGCAGCGGGTCGGGGCGCAGCGCCTCGCCGATGCCCAGCAGCTCGCCGACGGGGTGCCGCTCGGCGAGCAGCCGGGCGGCGTGCGCCCGGTCCTCGCCGCGTACGGGGGTGAGCCAGCCGGCGACCCAGGCGCGGCCGCGGACGCGGTGCGGTACCGAGACGGGCGCGACGTCCGTGAGTTCCATCACGGCGGTGACGTCGTCGTCCTGGGCGTAGGAGGCGGCTCGGGCGGCGGCACAGTCGCCAGGAACCAGGATGAGCACGTCTCCTGAGGCGTCGACCGTTCTGCAGGCGGGCGCGGCGAAGCCGGCTTCGTCGGGATCGTGGACTCCGGGAATGGTCAGGGACGCCATAGCATGGGAATCCACGAGGGTTCGCACACGCTCGGCGGCGGTCGGCTGCTGGGCGTCTTCCGTGGGACGCGGCTGACCCGCCTCTGTGCTCTCGCCAGCACTGGGCAGGGGGTTCCCAGGTCGATACATGCGGTCTCCTCGCGCTGCTAAGGTAAGCCTCACCTAACTTACATGGAGGTCCGTTCCACGTGAACCAGTCGCGTCCCAAGGTCAAGAAGTCCCGCGCGCTCGGCATCGCGCTGACTCCGAAGGCCGTCAAGTACTTCGAGGCCCGTCCGTACCCGCCCGGCGAGCACGGCCGCGGCCGCAAGCAGAGCAGTGACTACAAGGTCCGGCTGCTGGAGAAGCAGCGGCTGCGCGCCCAGTACGACATCAGCGAGCGCCAGATGGCGCGGGCCTACGACCGCGCCCGCAAGGTCGACATGAAGACCGGCGAGGCGCTGATCATCGAGCTGGAGCGCCGCCTGGACGCCCTCGTCCTGCGCTCCGGCCTGGCCCGCACGATCTACCAGGCCCGCCAGATGGTCGTGCACGGCCACATCGCGGTCAACGACCGCAAGGTCGACAAGCCGTCCTTCCGCGTCCGCCCCGGCGACGTGGTGATGGTCCGCGAGCGCAGCCGCGAGAAGCACCCCTTCCAGGTCGCCCGCGAGGGTGGCTACGACACCGAGGGCGAGACCCCGCGCTACCTGGAGGTCAACCTCCCGGCGCTGGCGTTCCGCCTGGACCGGGACCCCAACCGCAAGGAAATCCCGGTCATCTGCGACGAGCAGCTGGTCGTCGAGTACTACGCGCGCTGAGCGAGCAGCCCGGCAGCGCACGGCCCGCGCGCCGCTTCAACGGCGCGCGCTGCCTCAGCCCGCCGTCTCCCCGCCGTTCACGGCAGGGGACACGGCGGGCTCGCCGGTTTCCGGGGGTCTGCCGCCCGACCCGCCGCGCGGGCGCGGCAGACCGCCCAGGATCCGCGTGACGGCTCCGTCCAGGTCCAGCGCCCGGCCCCGCCGCACGGCCGCTTCGTACTCCGCGTCGCCCAGCTCCCCGCGGGCCCGCCGCTCGCACAGTTCGTGCGGCTGGTTGTAGTACCGGGAGCCGAACAGCGGCGGCCCGACCGACGGCCAGATCCGCGCCGCGACCCCCTGCAGCACCGCCGCCTCCGCGGCGTCCCCCTCGTCCAGCGTGACCAGCGCCAGCAGCTCCACCGCCAGCACCACGCCCAGCAGGTCGTGGAAGGCGTGATCGATCAGCAGGCACTCGGTCAGCAGCCGGTGCGCGCCCGCCAGGTCCCCGCGCGTCCAGGCCGCGTACGCCAGGACGTACAGCGCGTACGCCTGTGCCCACCGCTCCCCGTGGTCCGCGCACACCTCCCGCACCTCGGCGCACAGCTCCTCGGCCGCCGCCAGATCGCCGCCGAAGGCCACCGCCATCGCCAGTTCGACCTGCGCCATCAGCACGTTGCTGTTCAGCTCGCCGACCTCGCGGTAGGCCGCCAGCGACGCGCGCAACAGCGTCTCGGCGCGCGGCATGTCGTCGCCGGTCAGCGCCAGGCAGCCCAGGCGGTGCTGGGCATAGGCGGCGGCCCGCGCGTTCCCCGCGCGCTCCGCCTCCGTACGGCACTGCTCCAGCGCGAGCAGCGCACCGGCCGGGTCGCCCTGGAGCACCGCGACGTAGCCGGTCACCCACAGCGCCTTCAGCCGCGCGTCCTGATGGTCGGCCGGCATCGCCAGGGACCGCTCCAGCCAGTGCCGCCCCTCCGACAGGCGGCCGCAGCCGACCCAGAAGAACCACAGCGTCCCGGCCAGGAACTGCCCCAGATACGCCTCCTCCGGCACCTCCAGGCTGTGTTCCAGCGCCAGCCGCACATTGGGCAGTTCCACGTCGATGCGGGCGGCCACCTCGTCCTGCCGGGGCCCGAACCAGTCCAGCTCGCACCAGGTGGCCAGTCCCACGTACCAGTCGCGATGGCGGCGCCGCAGCCGCGCGGTGTCGCCCAGCGCCGCCAGCCAGTCCGCGCCGTAGGCCCGTACGGTGTCCAGCATCCGGTAGCGCACCCCCACCGGGGTCTCCTCGCGGACCACCACCGACTGCGCGACCAGCTCGGTCAGCACGTCCAGCAGCTCGTCGGCGGGCAGGTCCGGTCCCGAGCAGACGTACTCGGCCGCCTCCAGGTCGAACTGCCCGGCGAACACCGTCAGCCGCGCCCACAGCAGCCGCTCCTGCGGCGTGCACAGCTCGTGGCTCCAGCCGATCGCCGTGCGCAGCGTCCGGTGGCGGGGCAGGGCGGTCCGGTCGGTGCCGGTCAGCAGCCGGAAGCGGTCGTCCAGGCGGCGCAGCACCTGCTCCACGGAGAGGGCGCGCAGCCGGCCGGCGGCCAGCTCCAGGGCGAGCGGGATGCCGTCGAGCCGGTGGCACAGCTCGGCGACCGCCGCGCTGTTGGCCTCGTCGACGGTGAAGTCCGGGACCACACAGCCGGCCCGGTCGGCGAACAGCTCGCCCGCCGCCGCGTCGGGCAGCGGCGGCAGCGGGTAGGTCCGCTCCCCGGGCAGGCCCAGCGGGCGCCGGCCCGCTGCCAGCACCCGCACGCCGGGCGCCCGCCGCAGCAGCTGCGCGACCAGCGGCGCACAGTCGTCGACCAGCTGCTCGTAGCCGTCCAGCACCAGGAGCAGGTCGCTGTCGGCGAGGTCGTCGCAGAGCGCCTCGCGGGCCGGGCGGCCGCTGTGGTCGGCCAGCGCCAGCGACTCGGCGACGGCGTGGTCCAGCAGGTGCGGCTCCTGCACAGTGGACAGCTCGATCAGCCACACCCCGTCGCGGAACCGTTCCGTCAGGGCCCTGCCGGCCTGTGTGGCGAGCCGGGTCTTGCCGACCCCGCCCATGCCCGTGAGCGTGACCAGCCGCGTGGCCGCCACCATGTCGGTCAGCTCGGCGAGTTCGGCCTCGCGTCCGAAGAACCGGTTCAGCTCCGCGGGCAGATTGCCCGGGGCCGGCGAGCGGTGGCAGCGGTCTCGGAAAGCAGCGGGGTCCGGTCCCCGGGATCGTCGCATGGCACACGGAGCGTACTCGGAGGTGTGCAGACCGTACAATCGCGCCGCCCTGTCCCGGTACGCGGTCCGCCGTACCGCCGCAGCGCCGGAAACCCGCGGTGGCACACGGGAACACGGTGCGGAGCGGGAGCCCCGGCGCGATAAGGTCGAAGTCTGCCGATCGAGCAGGACGAGACAAGCAGAGAACCAGTCGGAAAGTGGTGTGCGCGTGTCCGGTGGAGAGGTGGCCGGGATCCTCGTGGCCGTCTTCTGGGCGATCCTCGTGTCGTTCCTCGCCCTCGTGCTGGTGAGGCTCGCGCAGACGCTCAAGGCGACCACCAAGATGGTCTCCGAGGTGTCCGAGAAGGCCGTGCCGCTGCTCGCCGACGCCTCCGCGACCGTCCGCTCCGCGCACACCCAGCTCGCCCGCGTCGACGCCATCGCCTCCGACGTCCAGGAGGTCACGGCCAACGCCTCCGCGCTCTCCTCGACCGTCTCCTCCGCCTTCGGGGGCCCGCTGGTCAAGGTCGCGGCGTTCGGCTACGGCGTCCGCCGCGCGCTCGGCAAGAAGGGCGCGCCCGAGCCCGAGCACCCCGTCGTCGTCGGCCGCACCCTGCCCGCCGCCCGCCGGGGCGGGCGCCGCACCCGTCGCTCCAAGGACTGATCACGCGATGTTCCGCCGCGCATTCTGGTTCACCACCGGCGCAGCCGCCGGAGTGTGGGCCACCAACAAGGTCCACCGCAAACTGCGCAAGCTCCAGCCCGACAGTCTCGCGGCACAGGCCGCGGACAAGGCGGTGGAGACCGGACACCGGCTGCGGCAATTTGCATTGGACGTACGCGACGGAATGGCGGACCGTGAAGAGCAGTTGCACGAAGCGCTCGGTCTGACGGAGACCGGAGCGGCGCGCGAGCTGCCGCCCGCCCGCCGGACCGCGGCGCTCGAACCGCACCACCCCACGACACGTAACACCCGGACAACCGGACCGAACCGAAACGAGGACCACTGATGGAGTCGGCTGAAATCCGCCGCCGCTGGCTGAGCTTCTTCGAGGAGCGTGGGCACAAGGTCGTGCCGTCGGCGTCGCTCATCGCGGACGACCCGACGCTGCTCCTGGTCAACGCGGGCATGGTCCCCTTCAAGCCGTACTTCCTCGGTGAGGTCGCCCCGCCCGCCCCGACGGCCACCAGCGTCCAGAAGTGCGTCCGTACGCCGGACATCGAAGAGGTCGGCAAGACCACCCGGCACGGCACGTTCTTCCAGATGTGCGGCAACTTCTCCTTCGGCCAGTACTTCAAGGAAGGCGCCATCAAGTACGCCTGGGAGCTGCTGACCGGCTCCGTGGCCGACGGCGGCTTCGGCCTGGACCCGGAGAAGCTCTGGATCACCGTCTATCTGGAGGACGACGAGGCCGAGCGCATCTGGCACGAGGTCGTCGGCGTGCCCAAGGAGCGCATCCAGCGCCTCGGCAAGAAGGAGAACTACTGGTCCATGGGCGTCCCGGGCCCCTGCGGCCCGTGCTCCGAGATCAACTACGACCGCGGCCCGGAGTTCGGCGTCGAGGGCGGCCCGGCCGTCAACGACGAGCGGTACGTGGAGATCTGGAACCTGGTCTTCATGCAGTACGAGCGCGGCGCGGGCACGGGCAAGGAGGACTTCGAGATCCTCGGCGAGCTGCCCAGCAAGAACATCGACACCGGCCTCGGTCTCGAACGCCTCGCCATGATCCTGCAGGGCGTACAGAACATGTACGAGACCGACACCCTGCGCGTGGTCATCGACAAGGCCACCGACCTGACCGGCGTCGCCTACGGAGCCGCGCACGACAGCGACGTCTCGCTGCGCGTCGTCTCCGACCACATCCGCACGTCCGTGATGCTCATCGGCGACGGCGTCACCCCCGGCAACGAGGGCCGCGGTTACGTGCTGCGCCGCATCATGCGCCGCGCCATCCGCAACATGCGCATCCTGGGCGCCACCGAGCCGGTCGTCGGCGACCTGATCGACGTGGTCATCAAGACGATGGGCCAGCAGTACCCGGAGCTGATCCAGGACCGCAAGCGCATCGAGACCGTCGCGCTCGCCGAGGAGGCCGCCTTCCTCAAGGCCCTCAAGGGCGGCACGAACATCCTCGACACCGCCGTCACGGAGACCAAGGCCGCCGGCGGCAAGGTGCTGGCCGGCGAGAAGGCCTTCCTGCTCCACGACACCTGGGGCTTCCCGATCGACCTCACCCTCGAAATGGCCGCCGAGCAGGGCCTGTCGGTGGACGAGGCCGGGTTCCGCCGCCTGATGAAGGAGCAGCGGGAGCGCGCCAAGGCCGACGCCCAGGCCAAGAAGCACGGCCACGCCGACCTGTCCGCCTACCGCCAGGTCGCCGACGCCTCCGGCGCGACCGTCTTCACCGGCTACACCAACACCCAGGGCGAGTCCGCCGTGGTCGGCCTGCTGGTCGACGGCGTCTCGGCGCCGGCCGCCCACGAGGGCGACGAGGTCGAGGTCGTCCTGGACCGCACGCCGTTCTACGCCGAGGGCGGCGGCCAGCTCGCCGACACCGGCCGCATCAGGACCGACTCCGGCGCCGTGATCGAGGTCCGCGACGTCCAGCAGCCGGTCCCGGGCGTCACCGTCCACAAGGGCTCGGTGCAGGTCGGCGAGGTCGTCGTGGGCTCGCCCGCGTACGCCACCATCGACGTCACGCGCCGCCGGGCCATCGCCCGTGCCCACAGCGCCACCCACCTGACCCACCAGGCGCTGCGCGACGCCCTCGGCCCCACGGCCGCCCAGGCCGGTTCGGAGAACTCCCCGGGCCGCTTCCGGTTCGACTTCGGCTCGCCGACCGCCGTGCCCGGCACGGTCCTCACGGACGTCGAGCAGAAGATCAACGAGGTCCTCTCGCGCGAACTGGACGTCACCGCCGAGGTGATGAGCATGGACGACGCCAAGAAGCAGGGCGCCATCGCCGAGTTCGGCGAGAAGTACGGCGAGCGCGTGCGCGTCGTGACCATCGGCGACTTCTCCAAGGAGCTGTGCGGCGGCACGCACGTCCACAACACCGCCCAGCTGGGCCTGGTGAAGCTGCTCGGCGAGTCCTCCATCGGCTCCGGCGTGCGCCGCGTGGAGGCCCTGGTCGGCGTCGACGCGTACAACTTCCTGGCCCGCGAGCACACGGTCGTCTCGCAGCTGACCGAGCTGGTCAAGGGCCGGCCCGAGGAACTGCCCGAGAAGATCTCCGGCGTGCTGGCCAAGCTCAAGGACGCCGAGAAGCAGATCGAGCAGTTCCGCGCGGAGAAGGTCCTGCAGGCCGCCGCCGGGCTCGCCGAGGGCGCCAAGAACGTGGGCGGCATCGCGCTGGCCTCCGGCCAGGTGCCCGACGGCACCTCCGCCGACGACCTGCGCAAGCTCGTCCTCGACGTGCGCGGCCGCATCCCCGGCGACCGCCCCGCCGTGGTCGCCCTGTTCTCGGTGGCCAACGGCCGCCCGCTGACCGTGATCGCCACCAACGAGGCGGCCCGCGAGCGCGGCATCAAGGCCGGTGACCTGGTCCGTACGGCCGCCAAGACCCTCGGCGGCGGTGGCGGCGGCAAGCCGGACGTCGCCCAGGGCGGCGGCCAGAACGCCGCGGCCGTGCCCGAGGCCCTCGAGGCCGTCGAGCGCCTCGTCGCCCAGGCGGGCTGAGGTACGTGAGCTCCATGCGACGTGGCAGGCGGATCGCCGTCGACGTCGGGGACGCCCGCATCGGGGTCGCCTCGTGCGACCCCGACGGGGTCCTCGCGACACCGGTGGAGACCGTGCCGGGACGCGACGTCCCGGCCGCCCACCGGCGCCTGAAGGCGATCATCGAGGAGTACGAACCGCTGGAGGTCGTCGTCGGCCTGCCCCGCTCCCTGAACGGGGGAGAGGGGCCGGCCGCGGCCAAGGTGCGGGCCTTCGCGCAGCAGATGGCGGCGAACATCGCGCCGGTGCCGGTACGGCTGGTGGACGAGCGGATGTCGACGGTCACCGCGGCCCAGGGGATGCGCGCCTCCGGTGTGAAGGCCAAGAAGGGACGTTCCGCCATCGATCAGGCGGCGGCCGTGGTCATTCTGCAGAGCGCCCTGGAAACCGAACGCACGTCCGGACAGGTCCCTGGTGAGAGCGTCGAGGCGGGCGGCTGATCGCGGTACGGTAACGTTCCGCGCGACCGGCCGCGTTCGAACAGTGGCGCGCGCAAGAAGAGGCGGTCAGTAGTACGTCAGGCGCGCTGCCGACCACGGAGCGCACCGCCTCGCGGCTCTAGGGGATCGATGACTGAGTACGGCCGGGGCTACGGCTCCGAACCCTGGCATCCCGAGGACCCTCTCTACGGAGAGTCCTACGGCGACCAGGGTGCCTACGGCGGCCAGGCTTCCTACGGGAACCAGGACCCTTACGCGGGGCAGCAGCAGCCGGGCTGGGACGCCCCCGGGCCGGAGCAGCAGCACCAGTACCAGTACGACGCGTACGGCCAGGCCGGGCAGCCCGGCGGCGTGCCGTACGACCCGTACGGCGGGCAGCAGCCCGACCCCTACGGCCGGCAGCCGGACCCCTACGGCGGCGCGGCGCCGGACTACTACGGCACGCACGACGGCTACCCGCCCCCGCACCAGCCCCAGCAGCTGAGACACGACCAGACGGCGCCGATGCCCGTCGTGCCCCCGGGCCCGCAGGGCGACGACTGGCAGCCGGCGGGGCACGACGCGCCCTGGCAGGACGAGGCGGAGTCGGCCCGGCCCGAACCGGAGCCGGAGCACGCCTTTTTCTCCGGCGGCGACGCGGACGCGGACGCCGAGGACGACGCCCCCGCACCGCGCGAGAACCGCC